>DASUWY010000071.1 GCA_036378175.1 Thermoleophilaceae bacterium | reverse complement strand
ACTACTGGCGCGTTTAGCCGCCGAGGCGGCTTTGCTCGCCTCGGCCAGAGCGACTCCAACGAACGTTGAGGCGCGAAGCGCCGACTTTCGTCGGCTTAGCCGTGGATCGAGATGATGAGGGGAATCATCAGGATCGCGACGATGTTCGCGATCTTGATCATCGGGTTGATCGCAGGGCCGGCGGTGTCCTTGTACGGGTCGCCGACCGTGTCGCCGGTGACCGCCGCGGCGTGGGCCTCCGAGCCCTTGCCGCCGAACTCGCCGTCCTCGATCAGCTTCTTCGCGTTGTCCCACGCGCCGCCGCCGGACGTCATCGACACGGCGGTGAAGAAACCCA
Source organism: Thermoleophilaceae bacterium (assembly GCA_036378175.1). Classification (GTDB taxonomy): domain Bacteria; phylum Actinomycetota; class Thermoleophilia; order Solirubrobacterales; family Thermoleophilaceae; genus JAICJR01. The sequence goes on along the minus strand of DASUWY010000071.1, from coordinate 102,655 downwards.
CGATGATCACGCCGATCAAGAGGCCGCCGAGCGCCTGGTACGAGATCAACCCCACCACGAGCGGGATGACGATCGGGATCAGCGCCGGGATGATCATCTCCCGCTGCGCCGCGGCGGTGACGATGCTCACCGCGCGCGCGTAATCGGGCCGCTCGGTGCCCTCCATGATCCCGGGCTTCTCCCGGAACTGGCGGCGCACCTCCTCAACCACGCCGCCACCGGCGCGGCCCACGGCCTCGATCGCCAGCGCGACGAACAGGAACACCATCATGCCGCCGATCAGCAGCCCGATCAGGACGGGTGGCTGTGAGATGTCGAAGCTCTTCACCACCTTGCCCGGCCCGGCCTCGTCATGCAGACCCTGGACGAAGGCCGCGAACAGCACGAGCGCCGCGAGCACGGCCGAGCCGATCGCGTAGCCCTTGGTGACCGCCTTCGTGGTGTTGCCCACCGCGTCGAGCGGGTCGGTGATGTCGCGGACCTCCTGCGGCAGGTCGGCCATCTCGGCGATACCGCCCGCGTTGTCGGTGATCGGTCCGAACGCGTCGAGCGCCACGATCAGGCCGGTGAGCGAGAGCTGCGCCATCACGGCCACACCCACGCCGTAGATGCCGGCGAGCTGGTTGGCGCCAAGGATGCCGAGCGCGATCAGGATGGCCGGCGCGGCCGTGCCCTGGAAGCCCTGGGCCAGGCCCTGGATGATGTTCGTGGCGTGCCCGGTCTGCGACGCGCGCGCCGTCGAACGCACCGGCCGGAAGCGCGTGGACGTGTAGTAGTCGGTGATCACGAACAGGCCAGCCGTGATGCCGATGCCGATCAGGCCGCACAGCCAGAAGTCAGTGGCCGACGCGCCCGCTGCGCCCTTGAGGAGAGCCGGCACGTGGCCCTTCACGGTCACGTTGCCCATCAGCCAGTGCGAGATCGGGTAGAACGCCCCCGCGGCGAGGACGCCGGAGACGATCAGGCCCTGGTAGAGCGCGCGCTCCACGTTGCCGGCGCGGGAGCGCACGGCGAACGTGCCGATGATGGACGCGAGGATCGAGACGCCGCCGATCACGAGCGGGTAGATGGCAACCTGGCGCGCCTCGGTGAAGGTGAGGACGCCGAGCAGCATCACGGCCACCGCGGTGACCGCATAGGTCTCGAAGAGGTCCGCGGCCATGCCCGCGCAGTCGCCCACGTTGTCGCCCACGTTGTCGGCGATCACGGCCGGGTTGCGCGGGTCGTCCTCCGGAATGCCGGCCTCGATCTTGCCCACGAGGTCGGCGCCGACGTCGGCCGCCTTGGTGAAGATGCCGCCGCCGAGTCGGGCAAAGACCGAGATCAGCGACCCGCCGAAGCCGAGGCCCACGAGGGCGTCGACCGCATGGCGGTCACTGACGTTGGCGAGCACGAGGATGCCGTAGTAGCCCGCCACGCCGAGCAGCGCCAGGCCGGCCACCAGCAGGCCAGTGACGGCGCCGCCCTTGAACGCCACGTCGAGCGCCGCCGGAATCCCCCTGCGCGCGGACTCCGCCACCCGGGCGTTGGCCCTCACCGACATGTTCATGCCGATGAACCCCGCGGCGCCGGAGAAGGTCCCTCCGATGGCGAAGCCGATCGCGGTGCGCCAGTTGATGGCGAAGCCGAGGACCAGGAACAGCACCACGGCTACGCCGGCGATGATCGTGTACTGGCGCCGCAGGTACGCGGAGGCGCCCTCCTGCACGGCGGCGGAGATGCGCTGCATCTCGTCGTTACCTGGAGATTTCGCAAGCAGCCACCTCGAGGTGGCGGCTCCGTAGACGACGGCGCAACCGGCACAGGCCAGCGCGACGACGACTCCCCAATCGGTCAGAAATTTTGTCAAGGAAAAGCCCTCCGAAAGTGCTTGAGCCGGTCAGAAACCGGCCGTGTGTCGGCTAATGCACGATCGCGCTGCTGAGCGCGTTGGCGCAGATGTCGTCGGGCTGCGGCCCGATTCTTGGCACAGCCCGGAACAAGAGGGCGCGCAGTCTATCGAGGTTCTCGGCGAAAACTCCGAAGGCAGCGTCCGCGGACACCGGTTCCACCCCCGGCATCCCCTCGAGCCCCACGTCGTAGTCCGTAACAAGTGACACATTTGCGTAGCAGAGCTCGAGCTCCCGAGCGAGCCATGCCTCGGGGTACTGCGTCATGTTCACCACATCCCAGCCGGCGGCGCTGAACCAGCGCGATTCTGCCCTTGTGGAGAAGCGCGGGCCGCCGATCACGACGACGGTGCCCCCGTCCACCACCGGGATGTCGAGCTCCTTCGCCGCGGCCACCACCACCGCCCGAAGATCCGCGCAATACGGGTCTGCCGCCGCGACGTGCGTGGTCTGTGGCCCGTCGTAGAAGGTGTCCTCCCGCCCACGCGTGCGGTCCACGAACTGGTCCACCACCACAAAGGTGCCCGGATGGAGGTCAGGCTGAAGTGACCCGCAGGCACAGGGGCCGATGATCCGCGTGGCCCCCACCTCCCGCATCGCCCAGACGTTCGCCCGGTAATTGACGCGGTGCGCGGGCAGCTCGTGGTGATCGCCGTGCCGCGGCATGAACGCCACCCGCGTGCCGTCGATCTCCCCCACCCGGATACGCGCCGAGGGCGGCCCGTACGGCGTGGCCACAGCCACCTCCTCGACATCGTCGAGGAACTTGTAGAAGCCCGACCCGCCGAAGATCCCGACGGTATGCGGAGGGTCGCTCACGTGCCGGGGGGGGTCCAGATCTTGGAGCGCGCTTTCTCGCGCTCCTGTTCGGAGGCCTGAGGGTCGGAGGTCGGAGGGTCGGAGGTCGGAGGCTGGTCCTCCGCCCTCCCCTCTCCCGCCTCCGACCCGCGCGCTTCGCGCGCGTAAACCATCTGCAACTGACTCAGTGGTTCACGCACAGCGGTTTGTTCTTCCGGAGGCAGAAGGGGCACGAGCGCCCTCACGCCCTCAATCCCCTGCCGCGCCTGCTCGATGTCCTTCTCTCCCTCATCCCCGGCCAGCCCGAGCTTGCGGGCCGACACGTTGATCAGCGTGATCACGGTCTGGAGCAGCACGTCCTTCACCGTGATCCGCTTCATCTGCTCCTCGAGCGCCGCGCGCAGTTCCTCCTCGCTCGGCTGCCCGCCCTGCTTCGGCTCGTCCGTCACGTTCTCACCCCCTCGCCTGCATAGCTTCGTTGCGTAGCTGCCACCTCGGCGGCGAATACCTCCTCGATGCTCGCACCCGCCTCGAGTGCGCGTCGCTGCCGCTGCGCCCCGTTCTCGGGGGGCAGGGCAGGCTCCACGCCGCCGAGGACCGCCCGCGCCGGCGCGGTCCAGGCGAGCAGCCGGTCGCCGATGGCGGCGGCCGGATACTCCTCGCCGCGCTCGAGGTCGATCATCTTCCCGTCGAGGCCGTAGCGAATCGCGCGCCAGAAGTTCTCCTCGATCAGGCGGCCCGGCGGCGGCTCGGGCAGCACGCCCTCGTCGTAGTCGAGCGCCGCCTGAGCCACGCACGCCACGATGAGGCAGGCGAGCGCCGTGGACTCCTCCGCGGTGGACTGCGCGTCGCAGATCCGGAACTCCACGGTGCCGAACGAGTGATGCGGCCGCACGCTCCACCAGAGCTGGGTGGGCTCGACGATCGAGTTCGTCCGTACCAGGAAGTCCACGTATTCCCTGTAGGCGGCGAAGCTGCCGAACGCCTCGGGGATCCCGCAGCGCGGGAAGCTCTTCGTGAAGATCTGCGAACGCACCGAGTGGAGGCCGGAGTAGCAGCCGTCGAGGAACGGCGAGTTCGCGGAGAGGGCGAGCAGCTCCGGCAGGACGACGCGCAGGCGATCGCACACCGCCACCGCGCGGTCCGCGTCGCGCACACCCACGTGCACGTGGAGGCTGAAGGTGTTGTTCCGCCAGGCCACGTACTTCAGCCCCTCCTCCACGCGGTGGTAGTGCTCGGTGTCGATGATGCGCTGCTCCTGCCACGGACTCCAGGGATGCGTGCCGGTGGCGGACAGCAGCACGTCGTGCTCGGCCGCGCGCCTGAACAGCCGCGCCCGCACCTCGCGCTGATGGCGCAGCGCGTCCCCGAGCGTGGCGCCGCGGCCGGACCGGATCTCGATCTCGGACGAGATCAGCTCGCCCGCGATCGACTCGCCGAGCACCTCGTCCTGCGCCTCGGCCGAGTCGCGCAACTCCTCGAAGCGCTGCGTGAGCGACCGCGTCTGCGGGTCGAGGATCCCGAACTCCTCCTCGATCCCCACGGTGAAGTCCTCGGAGCTCTCGAAGGTCTCCCTGATCCCGGCCGTGTTCACGGTGGCGGTTGGGTGGATTAGGTGAGGTAGAAGTAGAGCGCGTAGAGCAGGTCCACCGCCGGGCTCGACGTATGGACCGTCACGTCGGGCGGCACCTGCAACAGCGCCTCGGAGTAGTTGAAGATGATCTTCACCCCGGCCTCCACGAGGTCGTCGGCGACCTTCTGCGCCGCCTCGGTGGGTACGGCGAGGACCCCCACCACGATGTCCTCCTCCTCAACCACCCGGTAGAGCTCGTCGTAGTCGCGAACCGTGAGCCGCCCGGGCTTGCCGTCCGGACCCACCGCCTGCCCGATCTTGCTCCGATCGGTGTCGAAGATGGCAACCACGCGAAAGCCGTGGTCGGCGAAGATGTCCGAGCTCGCGATCGCCTGGCCGAGGTGGCCGGCGCCGAAGAGGGCGATGTTGTGCTGGCCCGCGGTCCGCAGGATCTTGCGGATCTGGGACACGAGCGAATCGACGTTGTAGCCCACTCCGCGCTTGCCGAACTTGCCAAAGCCGGACAGGTCTCGGCGGATCTGCGTGGAGTTGACGTGCGTGTAGTCGGCGAGCTCCTGCGAGGAGATCGTCTCCTTGCCCATCTTCTTCGCCTGGGTGAGCACCTGGAGGTACCGAGAGAGCCGGGCGGCGACGCCGAGCGAGAGGCGCTCACCGCGCTCGGCCATCTCCAAACCCGCCTGCAGAGAGTCGTTCAAGGTCACGCGTCCACTTTATCGAGTGCCTTCGCGAGGGCGGCCGGGTCCACGAAGAACTCGAATCGCTCGACGCCATCCACCGCCACGACGGGGATCCGTTCCCCATATTCGCGGTTCAGCCCCGGGTCGAGTGTGATGTCCACCTCTCGCAGCTCGAAGTCGCGCTCGCGGCGCACGCGCTCGATCGCCTGGAACGCGTCCTCGCAGAGATGGCAGCCCGGCTTTCCGTAGAGGGTGACGACGCTCATGCGGCGGGGCGCGCGGAGGCGTCGAGGCTTAGGTACTCGGGGTATGGCATCGGCGCCTGGAAGCGGGAGGCCGCGGCGATCATCGCCGCGTTGTCAGTGCAGAGCGCCATCGGCGGCACCCACAGCTCGGCGTCGAGCTCCTGCGCGCGGGCGCGCCACTCGCTGTTGGCCGCCACGCCGCCGCCGATCGCGAACCGCTGCAGCCCCTCGCGCTCGATCGCCTGGCGGGCGCGGGCCTCGAGCACGTCCACGATCGCGCGCTGGTAGGAGGCCGCCAGGTCGGGCCGGCGCCGCTCCGCCTCGGCCTCGCCCAGGTCGCGCACCCGGTAGAGCAGGGCCGTCTTGAGCCCGCTGAAGCTGAAGTCGAGGCCATCGCCGGGGAGCGAGCGCGGGAAGTCGAACGCCTCGGGATCGCCCTCCTTCGCCAGCCGGTCGATCACCGGCCCGCCCGGATATTCCAGGCCGAGGATGCGGGCGCCCTTGTCGAACGCCTCGCCCGCGGCGTCGTCGAGTGTCTGGCCGAGCACCGCGTGCTCCGCCGGATCGTCCACGCGCGCGACGAACGTGTGGCCGCCGCTCGCCACGAGGCACAGGAACGGCGGCTCGATTGGATTCTCGCCAAGCGTGCTCGCCACCACGTGGCCGTGCAGGTGGTTCACGGGCGTGAGGGGAAGCCGGCGCGCGGCCGCGAGCGCCTTCGCGCTCGATACGCCCACGAGCAGCGCCCCGATCAGCCCCGGGCCGCGGGTGACCGCCACGCTGCCCACTGCGTCGAGCGAGGTGTTCGCCCGCTCCAGCGCGTCGGCCGTGACGGCGTCCACGAGCTCGAGGTGCCTGCGCGAGGCGATCTCGGGCACCACTCCGCCGTAGCGCTCGTGGAGCAGCCCCTGCGAGGCGACCACGTTCGAGAGGATCTCGCCCTCCGTGGTGACGACGGCGGCGCAGGTGTCGTCACAGCTCGTCTCGATCGCGAGGATCACGCGTGCGCGGGCCGCGCACCCTCGGCTGCGCCCTCCGGCGACTCCCCGACGGACTCGGCCGTGCGCCACATGATCACGGCGTCCTCCTTGTTGTCGTGGTAGTAGCCCGGGCGCAAGCCCGCGGACTTGAAGCCGAACCGCTCGTACAGCGTGATCGCACCGTGGTTCGACTCGCGCACCTCGAGCGTGTACTGCTCACCGGCCCGGTCAGCCAGTTCGAACAGCCGGGTGAGCAGCGCGGTGGCGATGCCCTGGCGCAGCTGGCGGTCGTCCACGGCCACGTTCATCACGTGCCACACGCGGTCGTAGCGCGAGCAGACGAGGTAGCCCACGACCCGCTCGCCGCGCGTGGCGGCGAGGCAGATGCCGCTCGGCTTGGACAGCTCGAGCACGAACATGGCGAGCGACCACGGCGTGGGGAAAGCCCTCCGCTCGATCGCGATCACCTGCGGCAGGTCCGCGTAGGTGAGGCGCCGGATCTTGAGCGGGTCGGTCATCGCTGTGGCTTTGCGTCTGGGTCTCGCAGGTAGTTCGGCACGACTGCCTCGGGCGGGACCGCCGGCGCCTGCGCGGCCAGGCGGCAAATGTGCAGCCCGCGCACCGCGTGCGCTCCGGCGGGTGCGATGTGGATTCCGCCCGCCTCCAGCTCTTGTCGAAATCGTAGCGAGCCGTCGCCGGCAGTCACGACGGTGAAAGCTGCCTCTCGCAGCCGTTCGAGCAGGGCCTGCGGCGGCGCGGCGAACGGCGGCCACACCTCGTCCGCTCCCCGGTAGAGCGCGGCGAACAGCTCACCGCGCCTTGCGTCGATCAGCGGCAGCCTCTCCTCGGCGTCGATACCGGCCGCGAGAGCCGCCAGCGACGACACCGGGTGGACCGGAATGTCCTCCGCGTGAGCGAGAGCGCGGGCGGTGGCCACGCCAATGCGAAGACCGGTGAACTTGCCCGGCCCCACCCCCACGGCGAGCGCATCGAGGTCGCCGTACTCGAGACCGGCGTCGGCCAGCGCCTGCGCCACGCCCGGCATCAGCTCGCGCGCGTGTCCGGGCGGCCCGAGCAGGTCCTCGTCCGTGGGGATCCGCTCGAACGCCTCGCCGTCGGCGCGAAGCACGCATACGCTGGTGGCGGCGGTGGAGGTGTCGAAGCCCAGCACGTTCATTCGATTTCGATCGCCCTCCGGTCCTGCCCGAGGTGATGGATCGTCACCCGCGCCGCCGCGCGGCCTATCTCGGGCACGGCAATGTCCGGCCACTCCACGAAACCGATCCGCTCCGGCGTGAGGTAGTCGTCCAGCAGGGCGGGGTCCTCGCCCGACAGCGAGTGCAGTCTGTAGAGGTCGATGTGCGCCACCTCCAGCGGGCCGCCACCGTAGACCTGCCCGATCGTGAACGTGGGGCTCGTCACCGGGTCGGTCACCCCGAGCGCGCGGGCCGCGCCACGGACGAATGTGGTCTTCCCGCTGCCAAGCTCGCCCGTGACGAGCACGACGTCGCCGGGCTCGAGCCGCCGTGCCAGCTCGGCGCCCACGCGCTCCGTCTCCTCGGGCGTGCCCGTCTCGTGCGTCACGAGGCGGGACTCTACGGTCGTGCTACCCGAAGAGGCCCAGCTGCGAGGCCGCCACCGGTTCGGGCGAGGCGTCCTCCTCGTCCTCGGGCTCCTCCTGCGGCCGCGCGGCTTCGAGCAGCTCCGGCAGCTTCTTGAAGTCCTCGCGCAGCGTCTCGAGCATCGCGGTGCTGCGCAGGCCGGCCGCGGGGTGGTAGATCGGATAGATCCGGATCGGCAGGCCCGCGATCACGTGGTCCTGCGGTGTGCCGTGCACCCGCGTGATGCCGTCCTGGCGGCGCGTGAGCAGCTTGGTGGAGAAGTTGCCGAGCGTGCAGATCACCCGCGGCTCGATCAGCGCGATCTGCCGCGTGAGGTACGGCTTGCAGGCCTCGATCTCCTCGGGCTGAGGATCGCGGTTGCCCGGCGGGCGGCTCTTCAGCACGTTCGCGATGAACACGTCCTCGCGCGCGAGGCCGATCTCCTCCAGCAGGTTGTCGAGCAGCTTGCCGGCCGCGCCCACGAACGGCTTGCCCTGCTGGTCCTCGTGGAAGCCCGGCGCCTCGCCCACGAACATGAGGTCGGCATCCGCGTTGCCGGAGCCGAACACCGCCTGCGTGCGGGTAGCGTAGAGCGGGCAGCGCCGGCAGTTCTGAACCTCGCGGTAGAGCTGAATCAGCTCCTCTCGGCGCTCTGCGGCGGGCCGTCCCATCTAGGCGTAAGACCCTAGCCTTGGGGGTAGATAGAATTCGCCGTGAGGCCGTTACCCACAGAGGAACGGACCGCAAAATGAGTGAACTTCGTATTGGGGTCGTCGGAAATGGCCGTCTTGGCACGGCCGTAAGCGAGGCGCTGCGCGCCTCCGGGCGCGAGGTCGCCGGGCCGCTCGGCCGCGGCCAGACGCCGAGCAATGCCGACGCGATCCTGCTCTGCGTGCCCGACGGCGAGATCGGCACGGCGGCCGCGACAGTCGCCGGCGCAGCTCCGCTCGTGGGTCACACGAGCGGCGCCACCGGGCTGGCCGCTCTCGAGCCGTCCGGAGCGCGCGGGCTCTTCGGCCTCCACCCGCTCCAGACCTTCACCGGCTCCCCGCATGACGCCGAGCGCTTCCGAGGATCCCGATGTGCCGTCGGCGGCACGAGCGGTGGGGCCCTCGAAGCCGCCGTCGGAATCGCCCGCTCGCTCGGCATGGAGCCGTTCGAGCTGAGCGATGAGCAGCGGCCCGCCTACCACGCCGCGGCCTCGATCGCCTCCAACTTCCTGGTGGCGCTCGAGGCGGCGGCGGAGGAGGTGGCGGCCGGCGCCGGGCTCGACCCCGCGGAGGCGCGCGCAGCGCTAGCGCCGCTCGTGCGCGCGACGGTGGAGAACTGGACCGAGCTCGGCCCGGAGCGCGCGCTCACGGGTCCCGTGGCTCGCGGAGACGAGCTCACCGTGGCGGCGCAGCGCGAGGCGGTGCGCGCCACGGCACCGCAGCTCGAGGCGCTCTTCGACGTGATGGTCGAGCGCGCGCGGGCGCTCGCCGGGCCGAAGGTGCCGGCATGAGGGTGGTGCGCACTGTGGCGGAGCTGCGCGACGCTCTGCGGGAAGCGCCTCGGCCGGTCGGGCTCGTGCCGACGATGGGTGCCTTCCACGAGGGGCACCTCTCGCTCATCCGCGCCGCCCGCGAGGAGAACCAGACAGTGGTGGTGTCGCTCTTCGTCAACCCGGCGCAGTTCGGGCCGAGCGAGGACTTCGGCGCCTACCCGCGCTCTGAGGAGCGCGACGCCGCGCAGGCCGAGGAGGAGGGCGTGGACATCCTCTTCGCGCCGGCGGTGGAAGAGGTGTACCCGGACGGCTTCGACACGGCAGTGGAGGTGGGCGGCCTCACCGAGACGCTCGAAGGCGACCCTGCCCACCGCGGCCGCGAGCACTTCCGCGGCGTGACCACTGTGGTCACCAAGCTCTTCAACATGGCGCAGCCGGACCGCGCCTACTTCGGCCAGAAGGACGCGCAGCAGGCGCTCGTGATCCGGCGCCTCGTTCGCGATCTGAACATGCCCGTGGAGATTCGCGTTTGCCCGACCGTGCGCGAGGCGAGCGGACTGGCCATGAGCTCACGGAACGCCTACCTGAGTAACGAGGAGCGCGAGCGCGCGGCGGCCATTTCGCGCGGCCTGCGCGCCGCCGAGGAGACCGTGCGCTCCGGCGAGCGCGATGCGGCGAAGGTGCTGGCCGCCGCGCGTGCCGAGCTCGACGCCGCGCAGATCGAGCCGGAATACCTCGAGCTCCGCTCGGCCCACGACCTTTCACCAGTCGAGCGCGTGAACGGCTCGACGCTTCTCGCCGTGGCCGTCCGCGTGGGACGGGCGCGGCTGATCGACAACACCATGCTGGGAGGCACATGAACCGTCAGATGCTCAAGTCGAAGATCCACCGCGCGCGGATCACCGACTCGGACCTTCACTACGTCGGCTCGATCACGGTCGACCCCGACCTGCTCGAAGCGGCGGACATCCTCGAGCACGAGCTCGTCCACGTGCTCGACGTGGACAACGGCGCACGCTTCGAGACCTACACGATCGCGGGCGAGCGCGGCTCGGGCGAGATGAAGGTGAACGGCGCGGCGGCCCGGCTGGTGCACACCGGGGACACGATCATCGTCGTCTCCTACGCGTCCTACGACGAGCAGGAGCTCGAGTCATACGAGCCCACCGTCGTGCACGTGAACGCGGACAACCAAATCATCGATGTGAACTCGAACGTCGACCTCCTGGAGGTGGCCTGATGAGCTCCGGCTCCCGCATAACCCCCGGCCCGCCGGCCAAGCGCCAGCGCGTGACCCTGACCAAGCTGGCGGAGAAGAAGGCTCTCGGCGAGCCGATCGTGATGGTCACCGCCTACGACTACCCGAGTGCCCAGGTGGCCGAGGAGGCCGGCGTGGACGTGGTGCTCGTGGGTGACTCGGGCGCGATGACCGTACTCGGCTACCCCAGCACCGTGCCGGTGACGATCGACGAGATGCTCATGCTCTGCTCGGCAGTGCGCCGCGGGCTGAACACGCCGCTGCTCGTGGGCGACCTGCCGTTCGCCTCGTATGAGGCCTCCAACGAGCAGGCCGTGATGACGGCCCAGCGCTTCATCAAGGAGGCAGGTTGCGACGCGGTGAAGCTCGAGCGCGGCGGCAGCTCGGTGGAGCGCGCAAGGGCGATCGTGGACGCGGGCATCCCGGTGATGGGGCACGTGGGGCTCACGCCGCAGACAGCCACCGCGCTTGGCGGCTACCGCTCGCAGGGGCGCACCGCGGAGCGGGCGCTCGAGGTGGCACGCGACGCATACGCGCTGGAGGAGGCGGGCTGCTTCGCGATCGTGTTCGAGGCGGTGCCCACGCCGTTCATGGAGGCCGTGCACCAGCGGCTCGAGGTGCCGGTGATCGGCATCGGCGCGGGCCCGGCCACCGACGGCCAGGTGCTCGTGTTCCACGACCTGCTCGGCATCTTCGACGGGCACGCCGCACGCTTCGTGAAGCGCTACGCGAACATCCGCCAGGAGATGATCGACGGCGTGGCCAGGTTCGCAGACGACGTGCGCCACCGCCGCTATCCGGAGGAGGAGCACGGGTACACGATGGCGCCGGACGAGGCCGAGCGGCTGCGCGTGCTCCTCGAGCGCGACACGCGCGAGCGGGAGCCGTTCTCCGGAGACTGGTAGGTGGCGCTACATAGCGGTCGCCTCGAGTTCTCCACGCGGGGCAACGGCGACGTGATCGACCTCACCGAGGGTGTCGAGAGCGTGATCCGCTCGGCGGGCGTGGACGCCGGGGTGGCGACGGTGTTCGTGCCCGGCGCCACCGCGGCGGTGACGGCGATGGAGTTCGAGCCTGGCGGAATCCACGACCTGAAGGCCACGCTCGACCGCCTCGTGCCGCCCCAAGGCGACTACGAGCACAACCGCTTGAACCACGACACCAACTCGCACGCGCACATACGCGCGGCGTTCGTGGGACCGTCCGAGAGCGTGCCGATCGAGGACGGCCGGCTCGTGCGCGGCACGTGGCAACAGCTCGTGCTGCTCGACTTCGATGACCGCCCGCGGAGGCGCACCGTAACGGTGACCATCGTGAGTTAGAGGAAGTTGACCCCGCGCGCGCATATCCTGCGCGCTTCGTGCGAGAGCTTGATCCGAACAGGCTCGGAGACCACCTCGACCGCCTCTACCGCGCCGCTTGGGCCCTCACCGGCTCGCGCGAGGATGCCGAGGACCTGGTGCAGGACACCTTCGCGAAGATCCTCGCGCGACCACGCTTCCTGCGTGGAGAGGAGGATCTCTGGTACCTGCTGCGCACGCTGAAGAACGTCTTCCTCAGCCAGCGGCGCACGCTCGCAGCCCGCAGCACCTCGGTGGAGCTGGATGAGGAGATCTCGCCGATTGAGGCGCCGTCATCGGTACAGCCGGACCAGGCCGTGGAGGCGCGCGAGGTGTACGCCGCGATCTCGGAGCTGCCTGACGAGCAGCGGGAGGCTCTGATCGCCATCGACATCGTCGGCCTCTCGTACGAGGAAGCCGCGAAGAGCCTGAAGGTGCGTCAGGGCACGATCACGAGCCGGCTGTTCAGAGCGCGGGCTCGAGTGGCAAAGGCGCTGGGCGAACAGAGCTAGGAGCTGGCCCAGGGCAGCTCGCCCTCGTCCTTCCACGAGGCGAGCTTGAGGAGTTGCGCACGCGAGACGCCCGACCCGGAGAGGATGCACGAGTGCCCGCGGCGCTCCCACGTGACCACCGTGTTGCCCTTCACGGGCATGCTGCGGAAGCGGGTGCCGCCCAGCCAGGTGACCTTCGGCGAGCCTGACACGGACACGGGCTTTCCGGTGACGATCGTGTAGCCGATCCGCTTGTTGCCCTTGCGGTAGAAGACGGTCGTGGCCGTGCGGCCGCCCACCTTGTCGACGCGCGACCCGGTGGCCACCCAGCCGTAGTCCTTCTTCCAGTAGGGGTACGGGACGCCGTCGACGTTGAGGTTGAGCGTGCCGTCGAAGCTGTGGCTGGGGGCCGGGCCCGTGGCCGGCTTGACCGTGAAGGCGGACGCCTGCGCAAGCGACGGCCCGCTGGCGCCGGAACCGACGATCACGGCGAGAGCCACGGCGACGCACGCCGCCGCGGTGGTGAGCGCACCGGCGAGCCCATAGCGCCTGGCACGCCGGCGCTTGGGTCCCGACCGCTCGCGCATCCGCTCCACCTGCTCGCGCAGCGCCATCGGCGCGCGGTGGTCGAGCGCGCGCATCGCGGTGATGGCCCGCTGCTGCTCGGCCAGCTGGGCCGCAAGCTCGGGCGAGTCCGCCACGCGCGCCTCGAGCTCGCGCGCGCGCTCCGGGTCGAGCGTGCCGTCGGCGAGCCGGGCGAGGTCGGTGTCTATGTCGGTTTCTGGGCGCACTCCTGTAGAGAAAGACGCGCGAGGGCGGGGATTTCATCCGGCCGTTCGGACGTGGCCCGCTGGATGTTAGGGCGGTGACAGGCCGGCGGCGAACCCTCTTACAGACGCCATCCAAGAGGGTGGCGAAAACGCGCCTACCCGTGTTACGGTCGGGCGCATGTGGGGCACGCGCGACGCAGCGCGCGGCCTGTGCAGCGGAGACGAACCTTGGAACTCACCTCTAACGAGAGGACAAAGCCTGACCCGTATTGCCACAGTGGGCGTGAAGGGCGCCCCCGGCTTCGGGTCATGCTGGTCGTGGCCGACGTGGACGGCGTCGGGCCTGCGACCACGGCATCGATGGTGTTGACACCCTAGCGTCCGCCTTTGATGCCACGTGCGGAGGGGCGTCCGGCCACTATGGCCGGACGCCCTCCTCATTCTTGGAGACGAACTCGATCTCTCTGATGATCCTGGCGGGGGCCCCGGCGGCGATCACTCCCGAGGGCAGGTCGCGCGTGACCACGGAGTTCGAGCCGATCACGCAGCGGTCGCCGATGGTCACGCCGCTCGTGACCACGCAGTTCACCCCGAACCAGCAGTTCGAGCCGATCTTCACAGGTCCCTTGGAGGTGAAGCCCTGCCAGGTGATAGGCACGTCGGGGTCGTCGAACCGGTGAGCCGCATCGCCCACGAAGCAGTGGTTCGCGAACATCACGTGGTCCCCGATCTCGATGCGGTCGACGGCGGCCAGCATCGTCCCCAGGTTCAGGAAGCAGCCCTCGCCGATCGAGATGTGCGCATGCTCGCTGATCGTGATCCAGCAGCCTGGCTCGAGCAGCGTGTGCGGCCCAATCTCGAGCCGGCCGTCGTTCAGGCATTCGAGGACGTTTCCCTGGATCGGGAAGCGGATGAACGCCCGCCGGCCCGCCATGTGGCGATGGATCCTGAAGCGGTTCCACGGCAGCGAGTTGCGCTCGTACCAGCGCCACTTCTGCCACCACAGCTTCGTGTTCGCCGCTCCCGCGCCCATGGCCGAAGCTTTTCAGATGGCTCAGCGTCCCTCGTCGAGAAGGCGGCACGCAGTTCGACCGCACGATCTGGCCACCGCCGCCTAGGGGCTCGCGGGCAGCCGCTGCGCACTGAGGAAGCGCCAGATCTCGCGATTGGCGGGGAAGCTCGAGTCCCTGCCGCGGAACACGGGTCCCGGCGCCCCCGGCCAGCCGTGGCCGAATCCCGGCAGGCGCACGTGAGCCACGTGCGTGCCGGAGCGGCAGCCCGTCCAGTCGAAGCGGAACGCGCCCGCCTCCTGGCGCCTGCGCGAGGGGCGCACGCCGCAGCCGTTGGCTGAGGCCCAGTGGCGGACGAAAGCCATCACGTCCCCCGCGTGTGTGGGGCCTCGCCCGTTGTAGGGCACGATCGGATCGCCGGTGCCGTGGATCTCGAGAAGGGAAGCGCGAAGCGGCCGCTTGCAGTCGGGCAGCGTGGAATAGCCGCCGGCCACCGGCGCAACCGCCGCGATCCTGTCGCTGAGGTCGCAGCCCACCCGCGCCGCCATGCCGCCGCCGTTCGACTCGCCGGTGGCGTACACGCGCGCGGGGTCGAAGCACACCTGGGAGCCCAGGTTGTCGAGAAGGTCGCGCACGAACTGAACGTCGGCCGGCCGGCCGCGCGCGCTCGAGATGTTCCAGAAGTGGTTGGCCGACGCCGAGTTCGGATACACGGCGACGAAGCGGTGGCGGTCCGCGAACGGAGACAGTTGCGTGGCGGCCTGCATGATCCGGCCGGTGCCGCTCGCGAAGTGGAACACGATGAGCAGCGGCAGCTCCGCCCGGCCCGGGTGCGGCGGAACGTGGACGAGCGCGCTGCGGTGACGCCCGCCGCTGAAGAGCGCAAACGTGAACGAGCGCGGCCGGGTGCCCTGGCCGGTGCAGGCCGCGGGCGGCGCCGCGCGGCCCGGACCGGGGTGAGCGACGGCCTTCTTCGTGGACGATCCGCCGCAGGCCGTGACCGCCGCCAGCAGGAGTGAAGCGGCAGCCAGCGCGAGTCGCCCGTGACGTGCGCGAACCATCACTCCCTCCCCACCATACGCCGTCCCCGCTCATGCGACTGCGGCTCTCTACCGACGCCCACGGCTGCTCCGCACGGTCGTCCGGCAACGCTCCGGTGCGTGCCGAGCGCAGACCACACCAGAGCGCTCGCCGCTCACCCAGACCTCTACCGCGCGCGCGTAATCAACTTCCTGGCCGACGCCCTCGCCGGCCATTGAGCATCACGCCGCGGCGGGCACCTTCTTGCGACCCGTGCTCCGCTTGCGTGCACGTGCCGCGGGCTTGACGAGCTGCGCGAGGAAGTGCCCCGTATAGGAGTCGGGGACCGCCGCGACGTCCTCCGGACTGCCGGCCGCAACGATCGTTCCGCCCTCCTCCCCGCCCTCGGGCCCGAGGTCGATGATGCGGTCGGCGGTCTTGATCACGTCGAGGTTGTGCTCGATCACCACCACGGTGTTGCCGCTGTCCACCAGCCGCTGGAGCATCTCGAGCAAGCGCTGCACGTCCGCGAAGTGGAGTCCCGTGGTGGGCTCGTCGAGTATGTACAGCGTCCGGCCGGTGGCCACCTTCTGCAGCTCGGTGGCGAGCTTCACGCGCTGGGCCTCGCCGCCCGACAGCGTGGTGGCGGGCTGCCCGAGCCGGATGTAGTCGAGCCCGACATCGTGGAGCGCCTGCAGACGGCGCTTGATCTTCGGGATGTGCTTGAAGAACTCGAGCGCCTCCTCCACCGGCATCTCCAGCACGTCCGCGATGGTCTTGCCCTTGAAGCGGACCTCGAGCGTCTCGCGGTTGTAGCGCTTGCCGTGGCACTGCTCGCAGGGCACGTAGACGTCCGGAAGGAAGTGCATCTCGATCTTGATCTGACCGTCGCCGCGGCAGACCTCGCAGCGGCCGCCCTTCACGTTGAAGCTGAAGCGGCCGGGCTTGTACCCGCGTGCCCGTGCCTCCTGCGTGCGCGAGAACAGGTCGCGGATCTGGTCGAACACCCCGGTGTAGGTGGCGGGGTTGGAGCGCGGCGTGCGCCCGATCGGCGACTGGTCGATGTTGATGATCTTGTCCACCTGGTCGAGCCCCGTGACCCGCCGGTGCGACCCCGGCCGCATCTTGGCCCGGTGGAGCTTGTTGGCCACGGCCTTGTAGAGCACCTCGTTCACGAGCGTGGACTTGCCCGACCCGGACACCCCGGTGACGCAGCAGAAGGTGCCGAGCGGGATCTTCGCGTCGACCGAGCGCAGGTTGTGCTGGGTGGCCTTCTCGATCTCGATGTAGCCGCTCGGGCGCCGCCGCTTCTTCGGCAGCTCGATCGCGCGGGTGCCGGCGAGGAACTGCCCCGTGGCGGACTGGTCCACCCGCATCACCTCTTCGGGCGTGCCCTCCGCGACGATGTGGCCGCCGTGCTCGCCCGCGCCCGGTCCGAGGTCCACGATGTGATCGGCCGCGCGCATCGTGCCCTCGTCGTGCTCGACCACGATCACCGTGTTGCCGAGGTCGCGCAGCCTTTCCAGCGTGGCGATCAGGCGCTCGTTGTCCCGCTGGTGGAGCCCGATCGACGGCTCGTCCAGGATGTAGAGCACCCCCACCAGCGAGGACCCGATCTGCGTGGCGAGCCTGATCCGCTGCGCCTCGCCGCCCGACAAAGTGCCGGCGGCCCGCTCCAGCGACAGATAACCGACGCCGACGCTGTCGAGGAACCGCAGCCGCTCATCGATCTCTCGCAGCACGAGGCGCGCGATCTGACGCTCGGTGTCCGTGAGCTCGAGCTGGTCGAACCACTCGATCGCACGCTTGGCGGACATCCGAGTGAGCTCGTGGATTCCGAGCCCACCGACCAGCACCGAGAGGCTCTCGGGCCGCAGCCGCGCACCGTGGCACTCGGGGCATGGCCGCACCGACATGTACTCCTCGATCTTCTCCCGCGAGTACTCCGAATCCGTCTCCTTGTAGCGGCGCTCCAGGTTCGGCACGATGCCCTCGAAGCTCGTGGTGTAGGAGCGCCGGCGGCCATAGCGATTGCGATACGAGATGTAGATGCGGTCGCCGTTCGTGCCGTAGAGGAAACACTCCTGGACCTCCTCCGGAAGGTCCTCCCACGGCGTCTCCATGTCGACCTCGTAACGGTCCGCGATCGCCTGGGTCATCTGCTCGTAGTAGTTGGAGGCGGTGGTGGACCACGGCAGGATCGCTCCCTCGCCGAGCGACAGCGATGGGTCCGGCACCACGAGCTCCGGGTCGATCTCCATCTGCGAGCCGAGGCCTGTGCAGCGCGGGCACGCGCCGTGCGGCGAGTTGAAGCTGAACATGCGCGGCTCGAGCTCCGGCATCGAGGTGCCGCAGTTGAGGCAGGCGAAGCGCTCGGAGTAGGTCTTGATCTCGCCAGAGTCGACGAGCTCCACCTCGATGATCCCCTCGGCGAGCCCCACCGCGGTCTCGATCGAGTCCGCCAGTCGCTTGCGCAGGTCCGGCCGCATGACGAGCCGGTCCACCACGACGGCGATGTCGTGCTTGAACTTCTTGTCGAGGACGATGTCCTCCTCGAGCCGGCGCAGCTCGCCGTCCACCTTCACGCGCGTGTATCCCTCCGCGCGCAGCTCCTCGAACAGCTTGCCGTACTCGCCCTTGCGTCCGCGCACCACCGGCGCCAGCACCATGAACCGCGTGCCCTCGTCGAACGTCATCACCTGGTCGACGATCTGCTCGGCCGACTGCGCGGCGATCGGCTGGCCGCAGTTGTAGCAATGCGGATGGCCGATCCTCGCCCACAGGAGGCGCAGGTAGTCGTAGATCTCGGTGACGGTGCCCACCGTGGAGCGCGGGTTGCGCGAGGTGGTCTTCTGATCGATCGAGATCGCCGGCGAGAGACCCTCGATCGAGTCGACATCTGGCTTGTCCATCTGGCCCAGGAACTGCCTCGCGTACGCCGACAGCGATTCGACGTATCGGCGCTGGCCCTCGGCGTAGATCGTGTCGAAGGCAAGACTCGACTTGCCGGAGCCCGATAACCCGGTTATGACAACCAGCGCGTGCCGCGGGATCCTCAGGTGCAGGTCCTTGAGGTTGTGCTCGCGGGCGCCGGCGATGACTAGTTCGCCCTGTGGCCTCACCCGAACAAGTCTAGATATGCGAACGGATGTTCCCCAGTGCGTTTAGGCCGCAGCGTGCGGAAATCCGCACCTCGTTTCACCGGCTGTCGCGATTGATCCGGTGGGCGGGCAGCGCCGAAGATCTCGGAATGTCCGATATCCGGCACCTCCCCCACTCCTGGCGCGGAGACGTGATCGAGAACACCGTGACCGGCGAGCGCGCAATCGTGCTCGTGGGCAGCGCGGACTCGCCCGATGACCGGACGGTGGTCTTCCTCGGCGTCCGTCCGGGCGGCGCGGTGGTGGCCGAGCACGTACACGCCACGATCACGGAGCGATTCCGCGTCGTGTCCGGCCGCCTTGGCGTCCGCATCGAGGGCAGCACCGGCGAGCTCGGCCCCGGCGAGGCCGTGACGATCGCTCCCGGGACCGTCCACGACTGGTGGAACGCGGGCGATGAAGAGGCGCAGGTGGTGGTGGAGATCTCCCCAGGCCGCCGCTTCGAAATCATGATCTCCACGCTCTTCGGCCTCGCGAACGACGGGCTGACGAACGGCGACGGGATGCCGCACCTGCTCCAGGCCGCGGTGGTCGCGCACGAATTCCGCGACGTGGTCGAGTTCCGCAGCGTCCCGCGGGCGCTCCAGCGGATCCTGTTTCCGCCGCTCGCGCGACTCGGGCGCGCGCTCGGCTACCGCCCGTGGTACGAGCGCTACCTGCGCCCACACGGACACGTGGAAGTGATCCCGGACCTGCTCGCGCTGGCGGACGAACTAACGCCCGCCGCCGCCTAGGCCCGGCCGCCTACCCGCGAGTAGACGTCGTCCAGGATCGCCTCCTGGTCCTCGAGCTGGAAGTTGTCCGCCAGGTAGCGGGCCGCCTCCTCGCGTGGCGTGCCGTTGAGAGCCATATTCAGGGCGACGAGCCTGGCACCCTCTGGGCCTGAGCCGGCCACGCTCGTGGCGCCGCTCTGTGGCGCGGCTGGCGTGGGTATCTCCGCCTCTTCGGCGGCTGACTCCTCTTCCATCGCCTCGGCCAGCGTCTGCGGCTCGGGCTCGGGTTCCGGCTCCGGCACGGACGCCGCTGCGGGCTCGCCCCCATTCGTGTCGAACTGCTCGGTGGCGGGCGCCAGCTCGGGCTCGGGCTCGGGCTCCGCAGCGGGCCGCACCGTCAGCAGCTCCTGCCGGATCGAGCCGAGCTCGCCCTCGAGGTCACCGGCGCCGCTGCGCATGCGGTCGACCAGCCCTGCGGCGCCGTCGTGGATGCCCTGCACGAGCGTGTCGAGATCCCGCTCGAGCGCCGCCGCGCGATCCAGCATCTTCGCGGCGGTCTCCTGCACGCGCTGCAGCTGCTCTGCTGCTTCCTGGTCCGCGCGCTCCCGCGTCTCGCGAGCACGCCGGGAGGCGTCGTCGGTCACGCGGCGCGCCTCGGCGTTCGCCCGTTCCTCGATCTGAGCGGCGCTCTCCTCGGCGGCCTCCACGATCTGACGTACCTGCTCCGCGGCCGCTCCGGCGACTCCGGCGGGCGTGGCCTTGAGCTGAGCCTTGAGCTCGGAGATCGCGTCGGCGAGCTGGCGCAGGTGAAGGTCGACCTCCTCCTGGTCATAGCCACGGCGCGCAACCGTGAAGTCCTTGCGCTCGATGTAGTGACGATCCAGATCCACGCTTCCTCCCGTCGGCGATCCGCGCATCAGCGTAGCGGACCTCTCGCTCGGGCTCGTGCCACCTCGCTCGGCCCGCAGGAACGCCGTCAGGCGGTGCGCCCTGAGGAGCACGGCTTCTACCAGCGAAGGGAGCGTTCGGATCGGGGCAAGCAGCGTCAGGACGCTAATTCGACGGCCGGTCGGACCAGCCGATCTCGAACCAGACGCCCGAAGTGCCCGCGCTGTCCACGCCCCAGCGGTCCGCCAGCCGGTCGACGAGGTAGAGGCCCCACCCGGACGGGGCCACGATCGGCTCGTCCGGGCGCGGCGGAGGGTCGAAGCCCGGGCCGCCGTCGCTCACCTCCACGCGCACCGCGCCGTGCTCGAGGGTGACCTTGACCTTCACCGGCGCGTCGCCGCGCTCGCCGTGCTTGACGCTGTTCGTGATCAGCTCGGTGACCAGCAGGCGGATCGTCTCGAGCCGGGCCGGATCGACCCGCTCGCCGAGCGGCGCCAGCGCCTCGCGCGCGGCGCCCGCCGACTCCGCGGTGGGCGGCAGCTCGAGTGTGAGCTCGACGGTGCCGGCGGCCTCCACGTGACCGCTGCGCGCGCCGCTCTCGAGTGCCAGCACCACGATCGCGATGTCGTCGCGAGGGGGCGCGTCGATGCCGCCGAGGGCCACCGACTCGATGTGGTTCGCGATCTCGGCGGGCGACTGTCCCTCGCACTCCGCCAGCGCGGCCGCGAGCTGCTCGTGGGAGATGAGGCGCTCGGGAGCGTGCGCGTCGGTCACTCCGTCGGTGTAGAAGACGACCGTGTCGCCCGGCTCGAGCGTGATCGGGCGGTTGTCGAGAGGCGGGTCGTCCATGATCCCGAGGATCGTGCCCGAGCTGCCGAGCGTCTCGACCTCCGCGCCGCGCAGGAGGAGCGGCGGTGGGTGGCCACCGCTGGCGATCTCCAGGGTGCCCCGCTCCGGCTCGAGCGCGGCGTACACAAGCGTGCAGAAGCGCTGGTCCGGCGCGTGCCGCATGAGCGCCTGATTGAGCACGTCGAGGATCCGGCTGGGGTCGCGCTCGTGGAGCGCGGTGGCGCGCAGCGTGTAGCGCGCGAGCGCGGTGACCGTGGCTGCCGCCGCTCCCTTCCCGCACACGTCGCCAACCGCAATGCCCCAGCGGTTGCTGCCCATCTCGAAGATGTCGTAGAAGTCGCCGCCCACCTCGTCGCCGGCCCCCGCGGGCCGGAAGCGGGCCGCGAGCGCGACGCCCGGCACCTCCGGGAGGCTCGGCGGCAGCAGGCTGCGCTGGAGCGTCTGCGCGATCTCGTGCTCGTGCTCGTACAGCCCCAGGTTCTCGATTGCGACCGAGAAGATCTGGGCGAGCTGCACGAGGATGGCCTCGTCGTTCTGGCTGAAGGCGCCGTCGCGCTTGTCGGACAGGTGGAAGAGGCCGATGTTGCGCCCGGTCCGGTCGATGAGCGGCATCGCCAGCCAGCTCGCCGTCCCGTCGGGCGGGTCCTGGCGCGACCACGATGGGTGCGCCTCGAGCTCCACGCCGTCGAGCCGCACGATCTCGCCGCCTGCGCACACCCACTCGTGCAGCGGCGGCATGCCGCGACGCTCGGTGCGCTGTATGGGACCGTCCACCTGGGCGATCGTGTTGTTGATGATGCTCCCGCCGTCGCCGGCCCGCAGGCTTGCGGCGGCGCGGCCCGCCCCCACGATCTCGAGCGCGTGGGTCGCGGCAAGCTCGGCGAGCTCCTCGATGGTTCGGGCGGCGGTGATCTCGAGCGCGGCGTCCGCCAGCGCTCGCAGCTGCCCCGCATGCTGCTGCTCGAGCCGCACCGCCTCCTGGGCCTCCCGGAATCCGCGCTGCGCCATCTCGAAGGTCGAGAGGCTCTCCATCGCGAACTCGGTCGCGGCCCTGGAAGCCCGCTGGTGCTCCTCGGTGGAGGATGCGAGCGCCAACGCCTCGGCCAGCACCTCGTGATGGACGGCGGTGAGGTCGAGCATGCCGAGGCCCTCGCTCACCGCCTGGCGCCCCAGCTCGTAGGCGCGCTCGAGCCCGTGCTCGCCGGCCTGGCCGCTGACGTAATCCTGAAATGCGGCCGCGTAAGCCTCACGGAAGCTCTCGCGGACGCTCGTCATGCCGCGGCTCCCCTGTAACGGGCGACGAGGACGAGCGCATCGTCGGTGCCCTTTCCGTAGTCGGAGAGGAGCTGGTCGGCCAGCTTCTGCGGTGCCTCGCTCGGCGACACGAGGTCGAGGTAGCCGCCGCGAATCCCGTCCGTCGCGAGGATCAGGGTGTCTCCGGCGGACAGCTCAAGCTTGTTCGTGCGCAGCCCGGGCAGCTGGTGACCGGGCACCCCGCCCATGAGCATCACGCTCTCGCGGGGCCGGGCATCGCCGGGATCGGCTCTCAGCAGGGTCCCCTCGATGTTCCCCACCCCCAGCCACGTCATCGTCTCCGGGCGCTCGCTGAAAGAGGCGAGCGTGATCACCGCGCCGCGCGTACCGCGTAGGCCCTGGTGACAGCGCTCGAGCAGATTCTCCACCCGCTCGTGGGGGTGCCGCAAGAGCGTCTCGGCCGCGTTCCTGGCCGCCACGGCCGCCTCCGGTCCGTGCCCGAGGCCGTCGATCACGCCGACGAGCACTCCGCCGCTGAACGGCGCGACCACGTGCAGGTCGCCCGACTCCTCCTCACCTTCAAGGGCGAGAGTGGCCACGGCCCAGTCGATCAGCGGGGTGTGAACCTGCTCAGACACGCTCGGGCGCCCACTTCTTCATCACCACCGTAGTCCCCTTCGCGACCTCTGACTGGATCTCGAACTCGTCCATCAGCCTGCGCGCGCCCGGCAGGCCGAGTCCGAGCCCGTTGCCGGTGGTGTACGAGTCGCGCATCGCGAGCTCGAGGTCGGGGATGCCGGGACCTTCGTCGCGCGCCACGACGACGATGCCGCGCTGGCCGTCGTCGTTGTCGAGCCGCAGGAGGATCTCGCCCTCCTTCGCGTACAGCAGGATGTTGCGCGCCACCTCGGAGATGGCGGTGACGATCAGGGTCAGGTCGATGCTCGAGAAGCCAAGCTGCGCCGAGAGCTCGCGGCCCTTCTCGCGTGCCGCTACGACGTCAGCGTCAGAGCTGACCGGAACGCGGACCTCATCTGTCACCGTCGCCGGGCTCCTTCAACTGCGTGTCGAGGAAGGTCAGGCCCTCCTCGAGGTCAAGAGCGGTATGCACGTCCTCCAGGCTCATCCCGAGCTGGACCATGGCGAACGCCACTTCGGGCTGAATGCCCACAATCACCGTCTCCGCACCGCGCAGTCTCGTCATGTGGGCGATACCGCGCAGCGACCGCGACGCAAAGGAGTCCATCACGTCCAGCGCCGTGACGTCCACGATGATTCCGCGCGAGCGGAACCGACCCACCTGCTCGACAAGGTCGTCCTGCAGCTGGAGGACGTCGCTGTCGCTGAGCGCCGCCTGGATGGAGGCGATCAGATAGTGGCCCTGCTTGAGAATTGGAACGGCCATCCGCTTATCCCCGCCTGCCTAGCGGATCTCTACCGCCTCTTCCTCACCCTTCGTTACCTCGTAACCGAGCAGCCGCTCGGCCTCTTCGATGCCGCCCTGGAGGTCGCCCACCGCGTTCATCTTCGAGAGGTCCACGCCGATCGTGACGAGCGTCTGTGCGATCTCCGACGAGAGGCCGGTGATGATCACGCTCGCGCCCATCAGACGCGACGCCTCGACGGTCTGCACGAGGTGGTTCGCGACCGTCGAGTCGATCGTCGGCACGCCGGTGATGTCGATCACGACCACCTTCGCGCGGTTCGTGCGGATGCCTCGGAGGAGCTGCTCGGTGACCTGGCGTGCGCGCTGCGAGTCGATCACGCCGATGATCGGCAGGATCAACAGGCGCTCGCGCACCTGGAGCACCGGAGTGGAGAGCTCCCGGATGGCCTCCTGCTGCTGGCGGATGATCCGCTCGCGCTCCTGCACGAACGACACCGCCACGGTGTTGGCGATCCTGTTGGCCGCGGGCTCGTACGCGTCGAGCACGCGGTTCAGCAGGTCGAAGTCCGACTGGTACTTCTCGAACAGCGAGCGGGCGAGCACGTCACGCAGGAGCAGCACGATGCCCACCACTTCGTTCGTCTCGACGCCTCGCGGGATGATGCGCTCGGACAGGTTGCGCGCGTAGTCCTGCAGCGCTTCCACCGAGCCCGTCTCGAGCACCGCCACGTAGTTGTCGTACACCGTGGTGGCCTCGGAGAAGATCTCCTCCTGGCTCATCGCGGTGAGCAGCTTGGCCTCGCCGATGCGGCGGGCCCATTCCTCACGCAGCTGTGTGCGGTTCTGCCTGAGGTGCGCCACCAGCTCACGGAGAAGCGCCGCACTCGATACCGATCCATCCGTGGTCTCGCGCTTGCGCCCAGCGCTCGCCGCCCGCGCGCGAGAGGTGGCCGCCCCGTCAGCCCTCCGCGTTCTCGCCCTCTCAGCCATGTATGCCTCCGTCCGTACCGGAACTCAACGAGCGCCCGCCACGCTGACGGTCGCGGTCCAATCCATGCTGTCCCTCGAGTCCCGGGCGGAGACCCTAGTAGCTAAGGGCCGGAAATTCCACAACGCTCGGCCTATTGCAGGTCCCGCGCCGACACGGTGGCCGGCGGCTGCGAGGCAGCTCGAGGCCGCTCCTCGAAGCCCGCAGCCGCGTAGGCGTCACCCTCGTCGAGGGTCTCGCGCTCGAGCAGGGCGTGGGCTAGGGAGTCGAGCCGGTGGCGATTGTCCGTGAGCACCTCGAGCGCATGCGAGTAGCACTCGTCCACGATGCGTCGCACTTCGGCGTCCACGAGCTCGCGGGTGGACTCCGCCGGCGCGTTCGCGTCGGCGGCCGGGAACGGGCTCTCGTTCCCCGGCCGCGGCAGCACTGACACGAGCCCCACGGCGTCCGACATGCCCCAGCGGCCGACCATCTGGCGAGCTATCGCGGTCACCTGCTCGAGGTCGGACTCCGCGCCGGTGGTCACGTCGCCGTAGACGATCTGCTCAGCGGCGCGGCCGCCCAGTGCGCCAACGATGCGGCCGCGCAAATACTTCGCGCCGTAGCCGTAGCGGTCCGACTCGGGGCTCTGGAACGTCACGCCCAGCGCCTGCCCGCGCGGGATGATCGACACCTTGCGCACGGGGTCCGCTCCTGGCTCGATCATGCCGAGCACGGCGTGTCCCGCCTCGTGATACGCGGTGCGCTCGCGCTCTTCGGGCGACAGCGTGATGCGCCGCTCGGTGCCGAGGACGATCTTCTCTAGCGCGTCGCTGAAGTCCGCCGCCGCCACGCGGTCGTGGTCGCGCCTCGCCGCCGTGAGCGCCGCCTCGTTCACGAGGTTGCGCAGGTCGGCGCCGACCATGCCCGGTGTGCTGGCGGCCACCTGCCCGAGGTCCACGTCGTCGGCCAGCGGCACCGATCGCGTGTGCACCCTGAGAATCATCTCGCGGCCATCCTTGTCGGGCGGGTTCACGAACACGCGCCTGTCGAAGCGGCCGGGACGCAGCAGCGCCTGGTCGAGGATCTCCGGGCGGTTGGTCGCGCCGAGCACGATCACGCCCTCCGCCCCCGTGAAGCCGTCCATCTCCGTGAGGATCTGGTTGAGCGTCTGCTCGCGCTCGTCGTTGCCGCCGAACGACACGCCGCCGCCGCGCGAGCGGCCGATCGCGTCGAGCTCGTCGATGAAGATGATCGCCGGGGCCGCCTCCTTCGCCACCCGGAAGAGGTCGCGCACGCGGCTCGCGCCCACGCCGACGATCGCCTCGATGAACTCCGACGCCGAGATCGAGAAGAAAGGCACGTCGGCCTCGCCGGCCACGGCGCGCGCGAGCAGGGTCTTGCCGGTGCCGGGCGGTCCGGCCAGCAGCACGCCCTTCGGGATCGAGCCGCCCACCTTCAGGTAGCGGTTCGGATTGCGCAGGAAGTCCACGACCTCCATCAGCTCCTGCTCCGCCTCGTCGATTCCCGCCACGTCCTTGAAGGTGGTGCGGTCCTCAGAGTGCTCGTAGCGCTTGGCCGTGCTGCGTCCAAACGATCCGAGCATCCCGCCGGCGCTGCTCCGCCGAGCGAGCGCGATGAAGAGTCCCACCAGTAACAGCGTGGGGCCGAAGCCGAAGACGATCGTCTGCCAGAGCGGCGTGCCCGTCTGCACCGGGTGGGCATTCACGGTCACGTTGTTGTCGAGGAGCGCCTTGGTGAGTCCGTCGTCGCCGAAGTCCGGGCGCACGGTCTGGAACTTCGTGATCTGCTTCGCGTCCTTACCGGGCGGGTAGGCCACCGCCTTCTTGAAGTCGCCCTGGATCTCCTGGCCCTTCGAGCTGATCTCGGAGACGTTCCCCGCCTGGACCTGCTTGTAGAAGAGCGTGTACGGAACCTTCGTGACGGTCGGCTTCCCCGACAGCGCGAAGCTGAGGACGACGTTCAGGACCAGCGCCGCGACCACGAACCACCAGAAGCGGCTCCGCGGCGGCGGCATGCCGCGCTGCGGCTGCTGCTGGGCCTCCTTATGGCCCTCGACGCGCCAGGGCTGCTTGTGCTGCTCTTGCGACGGCTGCTTCCTGGCTGGCGGGTCGGCCATAAAGCGATGCTAGCCGCCGGGAGTATCGAGTCTCGAGTATCGAGACTCGATACTGAGCTAAGCCCCCGCCTGAGCCCGCTCGAGCTCGCGCCGCAGCTCCTTGATCTCGTCTCGCAGCTTGGCGGCGTACTCGAAGCGCAGCTCGTCGGCCGCGAGGAGCATCTCCTCCTCCAGCTCGACGATGGTCTTCGAGATCTCCTCCGGCGACATCTGCTGCTCGTCCTTGCGCCGGCGCGAGCGGCGCGACGACGGCACCTTCGACTCGATCGCGAGGAAGTCGCTGATGTCCGAGATGCCCTTGACGATCGTCTCGGGCGTGATGCCGTGCTCCTCGTTGTAGGCGACCTGGATCGCGCGACGGCGGTCGGTCTCCGAGATCGCGTTGCGCATCGCCTGCGACTCCTTGTCCGCGTACATGATCACCTTGCCGCGGATGTTGCGGGCGGCGCGGCCGATCGTCTGGATCAGCGACGTCTCGCCGCGGAGGAAGCCCTCCTTGTCCGCGTCGATGATCGCGACGAGCGACACCTCGGGCAGGTCGAGACCCTCGCGCAGCAGGTTCACGCCCACGAGCACGTCGAACTCGCCCAGCCGCAGCTCGCGGATGATCTGGATGCGCTCGAGCGTGTCGATCTCCGAGTGCAGGTAGCGCACGCGGAAGCCGTACTCCATCAGGTAGTCCGTGAGGTCCTCGGCCATCTTCTTGGTCAAGGTGGTGACGAGGGTGCGCTCGCCGTCCTCCGTGCGCGCGCGAACCTCGTTCATGAGGTCGTCGATCTGGTTGCGCGTCTCGCGCACCTCCACCTCTGGATCGACGATGCCGGTGGGCCGCACGATCTGCTCGACGATGCGAGACGAGTGCCCCCGCTCGAACTCGCCGGGCGTGGCAGACACGAACACGATCTGCCGCGTGCGCGTGAGGAACTCGTCGAAGGTCTGCGGGCGGTTGTCCATCGCGCTCGGGAGGCGGAAGCCGTAGTCCACGAGGGTCTGCTTGCGCGAGCGGTCGCCCTCGTACATGCCGCCGATCTGCGGAACCGTCTGATGCGACTCGTCGATGAAGCACACGAAGTCGTCCGGGAAGAAGTCGAGCAGGCAGTAGGGGCGCGAGCCGGGCGGGCGCCCGTCGAGGATGCGCGAGTAGTTCTCGATGCCGTTGCAGAAGCCGAGCTCGCGCAGCATCTCCATGTCGAACTGCGTGCGCTGCCGCAGCCGGTGCGACTCGAGCAGCTTGCCCTGCTCCTCGAGCTCCTTGCAGCGCGCCTCCAGCTCGTCGCGGATCTCACCCACGGCACGCTCGATCGTCGGCCGGTCGGTAGCGTAGTGGGTGGCGGGCCACACGCCCACGTGTTCGATGTCGGCGATCACCTCGCCGGTGAGCGGGTCGAAGTGCTGGAGCTGCTCGATCTCGTCGCCGAAGAACACGGCGCGGTACGCGGTCTCGGCATATGCGGGGAACACCTCGAGCGTCTCGCCGCGCACGCGGAAGCTACCCCGGCCGAGCGCGGAGTCGTTGCGCGTGTAGTGGTTGTCCACGAGCTTGCGCAGGATCGCCTCGCGGTCCTGCATGTCGCCCTTCTTCAGCATCACCACCTGGGCGTCGTACTTCTCCGGCGAGCCGAGGCCGTAGATGCAGGAAACGCTCGCCACCACGATCACGTCCCGACGGCCGAACAGCGCCGCGGTGGCGGAGTGCCTCAGCCGGTCGATCTCCTCGTTGATCGAGGAGTCCTTCTCGATATAGAGGTCCTGCTGCGGAACGTAGGCCTCGGGCTGGTAGTAGTCGTAGTAGGAGACGAAGTACTCGACCGAGTTCTTCGGAAAGAACTCCCTGAACTCGTTGCAGAGCTGCGCAGCAAGCGTCTTGTTGTGCGCGATCACGAGCGCCGGCCGCTGCACCTTCTCGATCGTGAACGCCATCGTGGCCGTCTTGCCCGAGCCGGTCACGCCCAGGAGCGTCTGAAACCGCTCACCGGCATCAAGTCCCTCAGCAAGCCCATCGCGAGCCTTGGGCTGATCAGCAACGGCCGTATAAGCAGGATTGATCTCGAACTGAGGCACCGCCAGCGGAAGCTAGCAGTGCGGACGGATGAGGGAAATGCGAGCCCCAACCTTGCCGCCCAGCGCCTCAACGGAGCGAGCAGCAGTGCTTGCCGAGCCGACACGCGCGCTGACCACAACATCGGTCATCGAGCGGTCCGTCGCGGCCTTCATGCCGACGAACGCGGCAAGTGCGACGAGCGCCGCAAGGAGCGCCGCCGTGAGCTGAATCCGCTTGCCGTCGTCCCAGCGGATTCCGTAGTTCGCGGTCATCGGGTCACCCGATCGCCGCGATTTGTTCGACCTTTCACTGACGGTCCTCCTTGACGTCAGGGTCTATCTCTGCTGCACGGCTTAATCGCCCTGTGGTCCCCCGTTTTGAGCACGGCTGGACGTTTGTTGGGTACAGACGAGAGTTGCGGAGGTGCAGAGTTGCGGAATTGCAGGGCTTACTTCAAGCCGAGCTCTTTCGCGTAGTGACTGGCGTAGGCCCTGCGCTTGCTGATCACGCCGGCCACGTAAGCCTTCGTCTCTGGGAACGGGATGTCCGTGCTCGGGTCGAAGCTCGATGCGCCGCCCGCCTTCTGCACCCAGCGGTCCACGTTGTCCTCGCCGGCGTTGTAGGCGGCCACCGCGAGCGTCTCGTTGCCGTCGTAGCGCTCGATCAGGTAGCGCAGGTACCAGGAGCCGTAGGCGATGTTGATCTGCGGAGTGCCCAGGTCCTGGAGCTCGAAGCGCGTGCCGCCGGACTTGTGCGCGATGAACTCCGCGGTGCCCGGCAAAAGCTGCATCAGGCCCTTGGCGCCCGCGCTCGAGGTGCGGTCCCGGAACTTCGACTCCTGATAGATCACGGCCGCGATCAGGGCGGGGTCGAGGTTCTTCTCGGCCGCCTGCTGCCTGATGATGTCCTCGTGCTTCAGCGGGAGCGTGAGCTCCTGCACCGCGTGGGGGCCCACCCTGATGGCCATGATCACGAGCACGCCCACCGCGAGCGCGATCACGCTCACCACCGCCGCGCGTCTGCGGCGGATCGTCGCGCGTGCGCTGCCGCGGCGTCGCGTGGCGCGGCGCGGGCCAGTTCGTGCCGATGCTGTGCTCACCCTCAAGTGCCTATGTTCGCAAGGAGCCCCGACAAGGTCACGCGGAGCTCGTCGAGATCGCCGTCGTTCCGTACAACGTATTCCGCTCGTTCCGCCTTTTCCTTCTGCGAGAGCTGGCGAGACGTGCGCGACGCCACGCCGGCATGCCCCCGGTCGGCGGTTCGCTCGGCGATCGCCTCCTCATCCGTGACCACGGCGATCGTGTGGTCGAACACCGCCTCCATCCCCGCCTCGAACAGGAGCGGCACCTCCACCACGAGCGCCCGCGGCCTCGGCTCGCGTGCCGCCTGTTCCCGGCGCCAGCGCTCCACCCGCTCCCCCACGCGCGGCCAGAGCACGCCCTCGAGCCACTTGCGCTCATCAGGCTGTTCGAACACGAGCGTGCCGACCGCGTTCCGGTCGATCCTCCCGTCTGGCGCCACCTGCTCGCCGAAGCGCGCCACGAGCTGATCGCGCATCTCGTCGCTCTCGAGCAGCTCGTGAACCACAGCGTCGGTGGACAGCGTGGCCGCGCCCAGCTCCTCGAGCATGCCGAGCGCGGTGGACTTGCCGGCGCCCATGCCGCCGGTTAGCCCGACGAACGGCGGAGCCCCAGCGGGCACTGCCTACTCTGCGGGCGGGGAAGCCTCTTCGGCGGAGGGCTCTGCGTCCGGATCGCCCTCCGTCTCGGCAGGTGCCGAGGGATCCTGCTCTTCCTCCGCGGGGGCAACGTCCGGCGTGGCCGGCGGCTCCGCGTCAGGATCGGACTCGGCTTCCGCGCCGGAGAAGACGTCCTCGGAGAGGCCGAGCTCCGGCACGTTCGAAAGGTCCGCCCCACTGATCTCCGCGCCCGGCGACCCTGACGAGGAGCCACCCGGCATCGTCTGATCCTCCACGCGCTTCACGCTGAGCGAAAGGCGGCGGCGCTCGGAGTCGATCTCGAGGATCTTCACCTTCACCGTGTCGCCCTGGTTCACCACCTCGCGCGGGTTCTCCACGTGGTGCTGGGCGAGCTCCGAGATGTGCACGAGCCCCTCCACGCCGTCGAGGATCTCGACGAAGGCGCCGAAGCTCACGACCTTCGTGACCTTGCCCTCGAGCACGTCGCCCACGTGGTAGGTGTCCATCACGCGCTGCCACGGGTCCTCCTGGGTCTGCTTGAGACCGAGGGAGATGCGCTGGCGATCGCGGTCGATGTCAAGCACCTTCACCGGCACCACGTCGCCGATGTTGAGGATCTCCGACGGATGGTTCACGTGGCTCCATGACAGCTCGGAGATGTGAATGAGGCCGTCGATGCCGTCGAGGTCGACGAAGGCGCCGAAGTCGACGATGTTCGAGATCGCGCCCTCCACGACCTGGCCCGGCTGGAGCCGGTCGAGGATCTGCTGGCGCTGCTCCTTGCGCTCCTCCTCGAGCACGGCGCGGCGGCTCAGCACGACGTTGTTGCGCGAGCGGTTGAGCTCGATGACCCGGCACTCGATCTTCTGACCGAGGAAGTCGTCGAGGTTCTGGACACGGCGGATGTCCACGAGCGACGCGGGCAGGAAGCCGCGCACTCCAAGATCGATGATGAGGCCGCCCTTCACGACCTCGATGACGGTGCCCTCCACGGCCTCGCCCGACTCGGCGGCGGCCTCGATGCGGCGCCATGCCTTCTCGAAGCGGGCGCGCTTCTTCGACAGGATCAGGCGGCCGTCCTGGTCCTCCTTGGTGAGGACGAGAGCGTCGACCTCCTCGCCGAGCTCGACCTCCTCGGACGCGTCGACCGACTTGCGGATCGACAGCTCGTGCGAGGGGATTACGCCTTCGGACTTGTACCCAATGTCCACGAGCACCTCGTCCTTGTCGATGCGGACCACCTTTCCGGTGACCACATCGCCCTCCTCAAAGGGGACGAGGGTGGCGTCGTAGTTGGGGACTATCTGACCGTCTACTTCGAGGAGCAGCCCGTTTGACCCCTCGACTGGCTTGGCTTGAGTTACTGCTTCGGTATCTGACACTTGCGCGAAGGTTAGCGGGCACGTCCGAGCAGCGACGCTTTGTCGCGGCTTGTAGTCTCAGCCGCGATGCCTGAGCGTCGCACCAAGAGGGGCGCGGACCGCACACCCTTATCCGGGGATTTCGACGTCCTGATCTGTGGCGCAAGCTTTGCAGGTCTTGCGGTCGCGCGCGAGCTCGCCGGCTCGGGCGCGCGTGTACTCATGATCGACCGCTACGAGGTCGGCGAGCGGCAGACCTCCGCGTGCGCCGCGCCCACCGAGTGGCTGCTCGCGCTTGGCCTGCGGGACTCGATCCGCCAGACGTTCCCCGACCTCGTGATCCACACGCCTCATGCCACGCGCCGGTACCGGCTGCCGTGGACGTTCTCCACCTTCGACTACCGGGAGCTTTGCGGGCTTCTGGATGCGCAGAACGACGCGCTGTTCGAGACCGCCAAGGTGGACGGCCGTAGCGGCTCGGTTGTGCACACCGACCGCGGCGACCTGTCGGCGCCTCTGATCGTGGACGCGCTGGGATGGCGGCGGGTGCTGTCGGCGGATGGCTTTCAGCCGCCTGACGCTCCTCTCTCGCGCGGGCTCGAGGTGCACCCACACGGCAGTGGCGTAGATCTGGAGATCTGGATCGACCGCCGCTACGTGCCGGCCGGCTACGGGTGGAGCTTCCCCGCGCGTGAAGAGGTGCGGGTGGGCGTGGGCTCGTTCGACCCGCGCTTCCATGTGAGGGACACGACGGTGCTGCTGGCGTCGGATCTGGAGCGCGACGCGGTTCGCTACCAGGGCAACTGGATCCCGCACCGGCTGCGCCCGGCCGCCGAGGACGGCGTGTTCTTCGCGGGCGACTCCGCGGGTCATTGCCTGCCGCTGACCGCCGAGGGCATCCGCACCGCGTTCTACTTCGGGATCGCGTGCGGGCGGGAGCTCCGGGCCGTGGTGGACGGCCGTGCTTCGCGTGAGGAGGCGCTGCGGCGGTATGCGTCGTTCAGCGCGTCGCACCGCTGGAAGTTCGAGGCGATGCTGCGGGTGCAGCGGCTGATCCCGCGCGTGCCGCCGCGGGTGCTCGGGCCGGCGATCGTGGCGATGTCCACGCCGCGCTTCGTGGACTGGTCGTTCAGGCATTACCTGGACATTGCGCCGCCTTCGTTTGTGGCCTCGGCTCCGCCTGCGCCTGCCGCGCGGGTGGCCGCGGCGGCTTAGTGGCGTCCGCCCTGGCTCGGCGCGAACGGCAGCAATAACGGCAGCCGTTCAGTTGGGCAGCTGTCCCACCTAGGTGTTCCACGACAACAGCTAGTTGGGATAGCCCGGCGGTTTCCCTTTATTGCTGCCGTTCGTGCCGGTCAACGATCCCAACCAGGTGTTGCTGGAGAACAGCTAGCTGGGATAGTCCGCCCGGCCGCGGATCGGGTCGAGGTCCGAGTCGTCCTTCGCCCACTCGCGCACGCGGGGGTCGGCCCCCGCTAAGGCCACTCGTAAATGCTCAATCGCCTCGTCCCCGCGCCCGGCGAGCGAGCAGTAGCACGCGAGCTGGTAGCGCAGAGCAGGGTGCTCCGGGTAGTCGGCCAGGCCTTCAGAGGCGATCTCGATCGCGCGCTCGTAGTCGCCGCCGTCGTACGCCGGCTGCGCGAGGAACCAGTATTCGAACGGCGATGGCGGGAGCGCCGCGCCGGGCACGCCGCCGACGGCGAGCACCGTCGTGTTCGGTTCCTCTGCCCTCGCCTCGCGGTGCACGCCCACCGGTACGAGGACGAGCGTTCCGGGTCCAGCGTCAACCTCCTCATCGCCGAGAACGAATCGCGCGCGTCCCGAGATCACGAAGTAGAGCTCCTCGTGGCCGCCGGCCCCACTCGATGTCTCGTCGTGCGGTTCGACCACGAGCTCCCCGGCGTCCGCGGCGAACGCGGCCACGCCGAAGCCGGTGGCGCCGAGCGCGCGGCGCAGCGGCAGCCAATTGACGCCGGCCACAGCTATCGGATCGACGTCCTCGAGCCTCAGAACCCTCGCTTCACCCATGGGCGAGGAGGCTAGCCACGAAGGGTTGCGTTCCGGCATACCGGGCAAACGAGTCTCCTCAGACTTGACGACCAGGAGGATCGATGAAGGCCGTTACATGGCATGGAAAGCGCGATGTACGGGTGGACGAGGTGCCCGACCCGACGATTCAGGAGCCGACCGACGTGATCATCCGCGTGACGTCGAGCGGTATCTGTGGCTCGGACCTGCATCTGTACGAGGTGCTGGGACCGTTCCTCGAGGAGGGCGACATCCTCGGTCACGAGCCGATGGGGATCGTGCAGGAAGCGGGCGGCGAGGTGACCGAGCTGTCGCCGGGCGATCGCGTGGTGGTTCCCTTCAACGTGTCGTGCGGGACGTGCTTCATGTGCGGGCAGGGGCTCCACTCGCAATGCGAGACCACGCAGGTGCGCGAACATGGGATGGGAGCGTCGCTCTTCGGCTACACGAAGCTGTACGGCCAGGTGCCCGGCGGGCAGGCCGAGTTCCTGCGCGTGCCGTTCGCCAACACGCTGCCGGTGAAGGTGCCGGAGGGACCGCGGGACGACCGCTTTGTCTATCTGTCGGACGTCCTCCCCACCGCCTGGCAGGGCGTTGAGTACGCGGGCGTGCCGGACGGCGGCACCCTGGTGGTGCTCGGCCTGGGACCGATCGGAGACATGGCCTGCCGTATCGCGCTCCACCGCGGCTACCGGGTGATCGGGGTCGACCTCGTGCCGGAGCGACTCGAGCGCGCTCGCGGGCGCGGCGTGGAGGTGCTCGACCTGAGCGAGCACGAGAAGGACCTGGCCGAGGTGATCCGCGGGATGACCGACGGTCGCGGTCCCGACTCCGTGATGGAAGCCGTGGGGATGGAGGCGCACGGCTCGCCGGGTGCCAAGCTCGCCCAGCAGATCACCGGCTTCCTGCCCGACGCGGTGGCCGAACAGCTGATGCAGCGCGCCGGTATCGACCGCATGCATGCGCTGTATCTGGCCATCGAAATCGTCCGCCGCGGCGGCACGATCTCGATCAGCGGTGTGTACGGCGGCATGGCGGATCCGCTGCCGTTGCTGACGATCTTCGACAAGCAGATCCAGCTGCGCATGGGCCAGGCGAACGTGCGCAGGTGGACCGACCAGATCCTTCCGCTGCTCACCGATGGTGACCCACTCGGCACCGACGATTTCGCCACCCACCGCGTACCGCTCAGCCAGGCGCCGGAGGCCTACGAGATGTTCCAGAAGAAGGAAGACGGCGCTGTGAAGGTCCTTCTTCAGCCCTAAGAGGAGCCTCACCTCAGAATCAGGTTCGGCTTGGGTGCCGTGGGAACCACTCGGGACTTAACCCGAGATTCGCAGGAGGTCACCCGGAATGTTGTCGACACTTGAGAGGCTCAGAACCGTTGGGATTGTGGCGGTGCTGGGCATCGCGATCACCCACCTCTTCGAGCTGCCCGACAAGCTCGACGAGCCGGCGGTGCGCTACCAGGGCGTGCTGTTCATCGCGCTCATCGTGGGCTGTGTGCTGCTGGCGGCGCTGGCCAGGCGCCTGGACGCGCGGCTGTGGTGGACGGGCGTACTGGCGGTGTCCGCTCCGACGCTGATCCTGTTCATCATCAGCCGCACCGGGGGGCTCCCCGGCGGCGAGGACGACATCGGCGCATGGGCCGAGCCCACCGGCATCGCGTCGATGGTGTTCGAGGCGATCGCGATCATCGCCGCAGCGCGTGCGCTCCCGCTGCTGTCCACGGCGCGCGAGCGCGTGTTCACGCGGCGCTCGCCACAGCGCCCGCGCCGCGCAGAGCTCGCGCGGGATTACCGCTGATCTCCTGGGCGCGAAAACCGAGCCTGGCAAGGAAGAGGTGTGGCCGTTGTGCTCGGCACACGGCCACACCGATGACACCGCCAGGGGACTTTTTGCAGCGCCCTGGCTAGAAGCCGCGGCGTTCTCTGTCGAGCCGCTGGACGCGCGTGGCGCCGGTCCGAGCCCGGTGCCACGCGCCGACCGTCCACACGGCGGCCAGGGCCAGCGCGATCACGGTGGCCGTGGCCGCGTGCCTGAAGCTCAGCGTGCCGATCAGCGCGAAGAAGAGATAGAGAACGGCGAGCCCGCCGCAGGTGGCCATCAGCACAGCGAGCGCCGCACGCAGGCGGGCTCGCTGGGTGAGCCCATCGTTGATGCGGTCCTCGAAGCGTCGCGTGACTCCCTCGCGGGTTGCCATGGCCCGAAGATAACCCGGGCCGCGGCGGAGCGCCAGCCTGTTATTTCGCTTCGAGCCAGTTGTGGCCGACGCCGACGTCGACGCCCAGCGGCGGGTCGAGCTCGAAGGCGCGCACCATCTCGTCGCGCACGATCTTCGACGCCCGCTCGACCTCGGCCTCGGGCGCCTCGAACAGGAGCTCGTCGTGGATCTGGAGGACGAGCCGCGTGGACAGCCCCTCCTCGCGCAGCCGCTTCCAGCAGCGCACCATCGCCACCTTGATGATGTCCGCGGCGGTGCCCTGGATCACCGTGTTCACCGCCAGCCGCTCGCCGAGCAGGCGAGTCTGACGCTGACGCGCGCGCAGCTCCGGGATCCGCCGGATGCGGCCGAACGCGGTGGTGACGAAGCCCTCGTCGGTGGCGCTCGTGATCGTGCGCGTGATGAACTCCTGCACCTTCGGGAAGCGGTTGAGGTAACGCTCGATGAATTCCGCCGCCTCCTCCTGCGGGATGTTCAGCCGGTCCGCAAGCCCGTAGGCGGAGAGGCCGTAGACGATGCCGAAGTTGATCATCTTGGCCTTCGAGCGCGTGCCGTGGTCCACCTGCTCCGGGGCCAGGCCGAACATCTCGCCCGCGGTGGCCGCGTGCACGTCCTCGCCCCGCCTGAAGATGTCCTGGAGCACGGGCTCGTCCGCGATGTGCGCGAGCACGCGCAGCTCGATCTGCGAGTAGTCGGCGGAGATGAGCTTCGCCCCCGGCTCGGCGACGAAGCAGGCGCGAATCTCGCGTCCCTCCTCGCTGCGGATCGGGATGTTCTGGAGGTTGGGGTTCGTGCTCGAGAGCCGGCCGGTGGTGGTGGCGGTCTGGTTGAAGGTGGTGTGCAGCCGCCCGTCCTCGTGGCTGATCAGCTCCGGAAGTGCGTCGAGGTACGTGCTCTTCAGCTTGGTGAGCTCGCGCCACTGCTCGACCTTGGCGATGATCGGATGCTCGTCGCGGATGGCGGCGAGCACGCGGGCGTCGGTGGAGAAACCAGTCTTGCCGCGGCGCTTCTTTGAGAGCCCGAGCTTGTCGAAGAGCACCTGCGCGAGCTGTTGCGGGGAGCCGATCGTGAACTCCTCCCCCGCCATGTCCCAGATCTCGCGCTCGAGCGCCTCGATGCGGTGGCCAAAGCCGGCGTTGATCGCGGCGAGCCGCTCGCTGTCGAGCTTCACCCCGGCGCGCTCCATGTCGAGCAGCACCTCCACGAGCGGCATCTCCACCTCGTTGAGGAGCCGCGTGAGGTCCAGCTCGGCGATACGCGCGAGCTGTCGCTCGGCCAGCGCGCGGGTGCACACCGCCCGCTCGGCGAGCCCATTGGCGCCGGTGATCGCCGCACTGATGCCCTCGTCCTCGAGCAGCTCGGGCAGCGGGTATTTGCGCCGTGCCGGATCGATCAAGTACGCCGCGACCATCGTGTCGTGCTCGAGCGGCGGCGTGTCGCACGGTCCTTCGCCCGACGCGAGCGACTTCCAGTCGTGCGCCACGAGCGGGCGCTCGCCCCACGCGAGCGTGAGCGCCGCAAGCGTCTCCGCCTCGCCCACCATCACGTTCTCGCCTCCCGAGTACGCGGCGAAGCGCAGTGGCCCGTGCGGCGCGCCGTCGTCGTTCACCGGCCGCTCCGCCGCGAGCGTGGCGTGGTCGCCGTCGAAGTTCGCGAGGTCGGCCGCCGGGATCTCAAGCGCCGTCGCCTTCAGCTCCTCGATGGCGCGCTGTCGCGGCGCCGCCGCCTCCTCGCCGCCAAGCGCCTCCTCGAGCCGCCGCAGCGGATCGCGCAGCTCGAACTCGCGGAAGAACTCGCGCAGCTTCGAGCGGTCCGGCTCGCCCGCCACGCACTGCTCGATGTCGATGTCCACCGGCACGTCGCGAATGGCGGTGGCGAGCTGCTTCGACACACGCGCGTCATCAGCGTGGTTCGTGAGGTTCTCCTTGCGCTTGGCGCCCGAGACCTTGTCGATGTTCGCGAGCACCTCCTCGAGCGTGCCGAACTGCTGGAGGAGCTGGGCGGCGGTCTTGTCGCCGATGCCGGGGACGCCGGGGATGTTGTCGCTCGTGTCCCCCTTCAGGCCATAGAAGTCCGGGATCAGGTCGGGCGCGATGCCGTAGCGGTCGATCACGGCCTGCGTGTCGTAGATCTTCGTGTCCGTGATCCCGCGGCTCGTGGCCATCACGCGAATTCCCGGCTCGATGAGCTGGAACATGTCGCGATCGCCCGTGACCATCATCACCGGGATGCCCTTCTCCTTCGCCTGCATCGCGAGCGTGGCCATCACGTCGTCCGCCTCGTATCCCTCCACCCTCACGTTCTGGTAGCCGAACGCCTCCACGAGCGGATGGAGGTGGGGCCACTGCTCGCGCAGGAGGTCGGGCCGCTCGCGACGCTCCGCCTTGTACTCCTCGTAGGCGGTCTCGCGGCCGGACATGCCGGCGTCCCAGCACACGAGCGTGGGGTTGACGCCGTATTCGGTGAGCACCTTCACGAGCATCGAGGCGAAGCCGAAGATCGCGTTGGTGGGCACCCCGCGCGAGGTGGCGATCGTCTCCGGCAGAGCGAAGAACGCCCTGTAGGCCAGGCTGTTGCCGTCGATCAGGAAGAGTTCACGACCGTTATCTGCCACGACGGGATCTTATGAACGGCCGCGGAGCCCCGAAGATCCCCTGCAATTGAGGCCCCTCTATATGATTGGCGACCCTGGCCGGGCGTCGGCGGCAGTGCCTCGCCGGGTGGCCGGAACCCGTCGTTCCTCAGGAGTCATGGCAGTTAGGCCGAGCGCACAGTTCTCGCTGACGCTCCGGGTAGAGCTTGATCGGCGCCCGGGTCAGCTCGGCATGGTCGCATCCGCGATCGGCGCGGCCGGCGGTTCGATCGGAGCGATCGACTCGATCGAGCTCGGCGAGCTGAAGGCGATCCGCGAGATAACCGTGATGGGCTCCGACCAGGAGCACTCCGAGGCGATCATCAGCGCGGTGGAGCAGGTGCATGGCTGCTCGCTGCTCGAGGTGACCGACCGCACCTTCGAGCTCCACCGCGGCGGCAAGCTCTACACCGGCCTGAAGTCCGCGATCAAGACGCGCGACGACCTCTCGATGGCCTACACGCCCGGCGTCGGCCGCGTGTGCATGGCAATCCACGACGAGCCCGAGAAGGCATTCGAGTACACGATCAAGTCGAACACCGTGGCCGTTGTGTCCGACGGCAGCGCGGTGCTCGGCCTCGGCGACATCGGCCCCGAGGCGGCAATGCCCGTGATGGAGGGCAAGGCGATGCTGTTCAAGGAGTTCGCGGACGTCGACGCGTTTCCGATCTGTCTCGACACGAAGGACCCCGACGAGATCGTCCAGACGGTGAAGCTGCTCGCCCCCACGTTCGGCGGCATCAACCTCGAGGACATCTCCTCGCCGCGCTGCTTCGAGATCGAGAACCGGCTGGTCGAGGAGCTCGACATACCGGTGTTCCACGACGACCAGCACGGCACCGCGATCGTCGTGCTGGCGGCGCTGCTCAACTCGTGCCGGCTCACCGGCCGCAGGATCGAGGATCTGCACGTGGTGATGGTGGGCGCGGGCGCCGCCGGGGTGGCCGTGGCGAAGATCCTGCTCGCCTCGGGCGTGCAGACGATCGTCGCGTGCGACCGTCATGGCGCGATCCACGCCGGCCGGCCCGACTACGAGGACGGCTCGATGAACGAGCCCAAGACGTGGCTGGCGGAGAACACCAACTCGGAGCGGCGGAACGGCACGCCAGTGGACGTGCTCGAGGGGTCCGACCTGTTCGTGGGCCTCTCCGGCCCGGGCATCATCGAGGCCAAGGACCTGCGCCGCATGAACCCGGACCCATTCGTGTTCGCGATGGCGAACCCGAATCCGGAGGTGAACCCGGACGAGGCCGAGAAGTACGTGCGCGTGATGGCCACGGGGCGCTCCGACTACCCGAACCAGATCAACAACGTGCTCGCCTTCCCCGGCATCTTCCGCGGGGCACTCGATGTGCGCGCGCGGCGCATCACCGAGGAGATGAAGCTCGCGGCCGCCCGCGGCATCGCCGGGGTGGTGACCGACGACGAGCTCGCGGAGGACTACATCATCCCGAGCGTGTTCAACGGCTATGTGAGCTCGTGCGTGGCGAGCGCCGTGGCACGCGAGGCCGAACGCAGCGGCGCGGCCCGATCGGGCGACGCGCGGATAACCACCTCGTAGCTGCCATGCGCGTAGCTGTGACCGGCGCCACGGGACTGATCGGAAGGGCGCTGGTGCGCGAGCTTCAGGCGCGCGGCGACGACGTGGCCGTGCTCACGCGCAACCCGTCGAGCGCTTCCTCCGAGCTGCCCGGCGTGGAGGTGTGCGAGTGGCGCGATCCCATCGGCGAGCCCGCGCCCACGGAAGCGTTCGCGGGACGCGACGCCGTGGTGCACCTGGCGGGCGAGCCGCTCGCGCAGCGCTGGACGGATGAGTCCAAGCGGCGCATCCGCGAGTCACGCGAGCTCGGCACGCGGAATCTCGTGGCCGGCCTGCGCGAGGTCGCGGAGCCGCGGCCGCGGGTGCTTCTGTCGCAGTCCGCCATCGGCTGGTACGGCGCGCGCGACGACGAGCGCCTCGACGAGTCCGAGCCCGCGGCCGGGGACTTCCTCGCGCAGGTGGTGGCCGCCTGGGAGGCCGAGGCCCGTGCGGCCGAGGAGCTTGGGATGCGCGTGGTGCTCACCCGTACCGGCGTGGTGCTCGCGGAGTCCGGCGGAGCGCTCGAGAAGATGCTGCCGCCGTTCAAGCTCGGCGTGGGCGGCCCGGTGGCGGGCGGCAGGCAGTACGTGTCGTGGATCCATCTGGACGACGTGGTGGGCGCGATGGTCTTCTGCCTGGACGAAGAGCGCGCACGCGGGCCGGTGAACCTCACTGCGCCGGAGCCGGTGACCAACAGGGAGCTGTCAAAGGCGCTCGGTCACGTGCTCAAGCGGCCGGCCGTGGCGCCCGTGCCAGCTCTGGCCGTGAAGCTTCTCTACGGCGAGATGGCCTCGATCGTGACCACCGGCGCGCGCGTGATGCCAAAGCGGCTCGAGGAGCTGGACTACGAGTACCGCTGGCCGGAGCTCGATCCTGCGCTGCGGGCGGCCGTCGCGCGGTAGCGGCTAGGCCAGCGCCTGGCGAAGATCCTCGACCAGGTCCTCGGCAGCCTCTATCCCGCAGGACAGCCGCACGAGGTCGGCCGGCACGGCCGCCGCTGAGCCCTCCACCGACTGGTGGGTCATCGCCTGTGGCACCTCGATCAGGGACTCCACGCCGCCGAGCGACTCGGCCAGCGTGAACACCCTGGTGGCCGCGGCGATGCGGGCGGCGTCCGGGTGGCGAAACGACACCATGCCGCCGAAGCCCGGCCAGCGAACGTCGGTGACCGCGGTCTGCTCGCGCAGGAAGGAGCTCACCTCGCGCGCGTTGTCCGTGTGCGCGGCCACGCGAAGGTGCAGGGTCCGCAGCCCGCGATGCACCAGGAAGCAGTCGAACGGGCCGGGCACCGCGCCCACCGCGTTCTGCACGAAACGCACCCGCTCGTGCAGGTCGGGGTCGCGCACAACCACCGCGCCGCCCACGGTGTCCGAGTGGCCGCCCAGGTACTTCGTGGTGGAGTGGACCACGGCGTCGGCGCCCAGCTCGAGCGGCCGCTGGACCGCGGGTGTGGCGAACGTGTTGTCCACCACCACGAGCGCGTGGCCCTTGCGGCTCACGATCTCGGCGATGTCCACCACGTTAAGCAGGGGGTTGGTTGGCGTCTCGACCCAGATCACGCGCGTCTCCGGCCGCATCGCGGCGCTCACCGCGTCGGTATCGGTCTGGTCCACGAGGTCGTACTCGAGGCCGAAACGCGACAGCACCTTGTCCACCAGGCGGTAGGTGCCGCCGTAGAGGTCGCCGGGGAGGATCACGTGGGCGCCTGCCTCCGTGGCCGCGGTGAGGAGCGCATGCGAGGCCGCCATGCCGCTGCCGAACGCGCTGCCGAGGCCGCCCTCGAGCTCGCCGAGCGCCCGCTCCAGCGCGGCACGGGTGGGGTTGGCGGAGCGCGAGTAGTCGAACTCCTCGACGAACTCGCCGGGCGCGCGCTGCGCGTACGTGGAGGTCTGATGGATCGCGGGGATCACGGAGCCGTAGGACGGGTCCGGCTCGAGCCCCGCGTGCACCGCGCGGGTGGCGAACCTGCTCATCGGGCGAGCGCCTCGAGGAGGTCGGCGCGGGTGAGGATGCCCGCCGGCCGGCCGTCCACGGTGACCATCAGCGCCTGCCGGTCCCCGGCGAGGAGCGCGACCGCCTCGGTGGCCGCGTCCTCCGCGGAGATGGCCGGGAACGGGGGCTCCATCACCTCCACCACGGCCGCACCCAGCAGCGCCGGATCCTCCACCGCGTGGCGGAGCAGGCCGCGCTCGCCCACCGAGCCGATGATCGCCTGCGCGTCATGCCCGCTCACCACCGGGAGCTGGGACACCCGGTGCTCGTGCAGCAGCGCCACGGCGTCGCGCACCTTGTCCTGCGCGCGCACGCTCACGAGCGGCGGCACCTCGCCACCCTCGTGCTTGCGCGCGAGCACCTCGCCGACGGTCTGCTCACGCGAGCGCTCGAGCAGCCCGTACTGGGTCATCCAGGAGTCGTTGAAGACCTTCGACAGGTAGTTGCGGCCGCCGTCCGGCAGGATCACCGCCACCATCGCCTCGGGATCCGTGATCTCGCGCGCCACCTGCAGCGCCGCCCAGACCGCCATGCCGCTCGAGCCGCCCACGAGTAGGCCCTCCTCCGCCGCCAGCCTGCGCGTGGTGAGGAAGGCGTCGCGGTCCGACACGGTCACGTAGCGGTCGACGACGGACGGGTCGAACGAGCCCGGCCAGAAGTCCTCCCCCACGCCCTCGATCAGGTACGGCTTCACCTCCCGATTCGAGTAGATCGACCCGACCGGGTCCGCGCCGATCACCTCGATCCCCGGGTTCCG
The DNA here is from genome assembly GCA_036378175.1 of Thermoleophilaceae bacterium. Classification (GTDB taxonomy): domain Bacteria; phylum Actinomycetota; class Thermoleophilia; order Solirubrobacterales; family Thermoleophilaceae; genus JAICJR01. The sequence continues at coordinate 59,827 of DASUWY010000071.1, read as the reverse complement.
CTCCTTGAGATAGCGACCGGTGCCGGTGATCGTCCCGCCCGTGCCCACGCCGGTCACGAGGTGGGTGATGCGGCCCCCGCTCTGCTCCCACAGCTCCGGCCCCGTGCTCCTGTAGTGGGCCTCCGGGTTTGCCGGGTTGAAGTACTGGTTGGGCTGGAACGCGCCCGGGATCTCCTCGGCCAGCCGGTCCGCAACGCGGTAGTAGGACTCGGGCGATTCGGGCGGGACCTCGGTGGGCGCCACCACCACCTCGGCGCCGTAGGCGCGCAGCAGATCGATCTTCTCCTTGGACATCTTGTCTGGCATCACCGCGATCACGCGGTACCCCTTGAGCCGCGCCGCGATCGCCAGACCGGTGCCGGTGTTGCCGGAGGTGGGCTCGACGATCGTGCCGCCGGGCTTGAGGCGACCGTCGCGCTCAGCCGCGTCGATCAGGGCCAGCGCCACGCGATCCTTGATCGAGCCGCCCGGGTTGAGGGCCTCGACCTTTGCCACGAGCTGCGGGCGCAGGCCGGCGCCCAGCCGGCCGAGCCTGACAAGCGGCGTGCCGCCGATTGCCTCCAGGATCGTGTCCTTGATGTCCGTGCCGGTGGTGTGTGTGAGCGCGCGCATGGGCGAATTCTGGCACTCATTCGGTTGCACCATCAACCAACCGCAGAATCTTCTGTAGATGTACGAAGTCGTGCGCTATTCTTCTGCCAGGGGTGCCACAATGAGCCTCATGCCGAACAATCTGGACGCCATCGACAGCGCGATCCTCGAGGCCCTCAGCGAGGACGCGCGCATTCCGAACAACAGGCTTGCCGAGCGGGTGGGGATCGCCCCCTCCACCTGTCTCGCGCGCGTGAGCTCATTGCGCGAGCGCGGCGTGCTGCTCGGCTTCCACGCGGAGATCGATCTCGCCGCGCTGGGCCGGCCGCTTCAGGCGATCATCGCCGTCCGGCTGGCCGTGCACGCACGCGAGCAGATCGACGCGTTCACGAACGACGTGCGGCAGCTGCCCGGGGTGCTCTCCGTGTTCCACATGACGGGCGTGACCGACTACCTGCTGTGGGTGGCGGCCGCCGACATGCAGGAGTTGCGCGACTTCGTGGTCGACCACCTCGCCACCCACCCCGCCGTCGCCCACGCGGAGACCTCGCTGATCTATGAGCACAGGCGGGGGCCTGGCATCTGGGGCGCGGCCGAGCCGGCCCACTCGTAGTCCGATTAGAGTTCGTCCGCGATGGCACCGGTGAGCGTGCGGTACATCGTCGACGATGTGGACGAGGCGATCGCCTTCTACCGCGACCTGCTCGGCTTCGAGGTGGAGATGCGGCCCGCGCCTCCCTTCGCGATGCTCGCCCGCGGCGATCTGCGCCTCCTGCTGAGCCAGCCAAGCGGCCAGGGCGGCGGTGGCCAGACCCTCGCCGACGGGCAGCAGCCCGAGCCGGGGGGCTGGAACCGCTTCCAGATTGTGGTGTCCGGCCTCGAGGCGGAGGTGGAGCGCCTGCGCGAAGCGGGCGCCACATTCCGCAGCGAGATCCTGGTCGGAGTAGGTGGCGATCAGGTTCTGCTCGAGGATCCCTCCGGAAACCTCGTGGAGCTGTTCGAGTTCAAGCGCTGAGGCCGAGCGCGCGGCCCTGCGCGAGCCCCGCCTTCACGGCTGCCGCGCGCGGCCGCGGGTCCATCAGGTTGCGCCCGATCACCGCCACCGACGCCTGGTCGGGCACGACCGTTCGCACCCGGGCGCCGTGGCGCTGAAGCGCGATCGCCTCGAGCGCGGCGGAAGAGCGCGACACGAGGCCGATGCCGGCCAGCAGCGGTGAGGCGAACGCTCCCGTGGGGTTCAGGCACAACACGCGCGTTCCCTTCTTCACGGGCGCGGCGTCGAGGTTCGTGGGGCTCCATGCGCCGCCGTCGACGTACTCGCGCCCGCCGATCTCCACCGGCGCGAACACTCCCGGGATCGCGCACGACGCCTCCACCGCCTGACCAACCGAGGCCTGCGGCTCTCCGGGGGCGCCGAACATCACCCGCTTGCCGCTCTGCAGGTCCACCGCCGACACCCTCAGGCGGCCATCGCCCCAGTCCGCGCCGTCACGCTGGAGATGATCCCCGAGCCCGCGCAGCGACCTGCTGCCGCGCGGCGCCACGCTCAGCAGCGTGCGCCGGAAGAACGCACCGCCAGGCGCGACCGAGCGGAGCCCGGCGGCCACGAGTGGCGCCACGGCGCCCCGGCCCACCATCACAGCGCGCCGGGCCGTGCGGCTTCCTGTGCCGCCGCCCGGCACGGCGTCCACCTCCTCCACTCCAGGCGGCTCCGGCATCCGCCCAAGCCGCGTCCGCGGATCGACGCCGGCGCTCAGCACCGCGGCGACTATCGAGCCGGCGGACGTGCCCACGTACGCCTCGCACTCGCGCGCGTCGAACTCGGCGGTCTCCTCGAGCCCGACGAGCACAGCCGTCATCCAGGCCTCACCGAGGATGCCGCCCCCACCGAGCACGACCACATCCGGTTTCCGGAACGGCGCCATCGCCGATTCCTACCGGATGTGGCCGTGATCAAACGCCGGGAGCGCTCGTCGGCACCGGCGCTCCGCCAACCTGATTACTCGACGAGCGTGTCCCTATTGCGATGGCGCAGGCGAGACCAGACAGTCTCGATCCCCGCGCCGATGAGGAGCAGGATGAGTCCCCAGAAGAAGAACTCCACGAGTATCAGCAGCGCGGTGCCCACGTCATTCCTCGCGTCCCGCGTGGCGCTCTGCGCGTGCCTCGGCCACCGTTTGCCCGCCGCGCCGCGGGATCGGCCCCTGCACCTTCCAGCGCGAGTCCTGCTTGGCGGGCACGAGCAGCCAGATCGGAACGGCGATGAACGTGAGCAGCAACCCGGTTGCGAGGCCGGGCTTCTCGCCGTAGCCCTTCCGGTCGGACAGCCAGGAGGCGATGATCGCCGACGCGAGCCAGATGTAGGTGAGCCAGAGGGCCTTCGCGCCCAGGAGTGCGAATACGGTGATCATGCGCCCAGGTACGCCCTCTGCACTTCGGGGTTCTCTCGCAGCGCGGACGACTCGTCGCTCAGCGCCACCGTGCCCGTCTCGAGCACGTAGCCGCGCTTGGACACGTCGAGCGCGAAGTTCGCGTTCTGCTCCACGAGCAGGATGGTGGTGCCCTGGCGGTTGATCTCGGCGATCGTCTCGTAGATGCGCTCCACGAGCACCGGCGCGAGCCCCATCGCGGGCTCGTCCAAGAGCAGCAGCCGCGGGTTCGACATCAGCGCGCGTCCGATCGCGAGCATCTGCTGCTCGCCGCCCGACATCGTCCCGGCCTTCTGCTTCTCGCGCTCCTTGAGGCGGGGGAAGAGGTCGTACACCCGGTCGAGGTCGTCCTTGATGCGCTCGTCACGGCGAAGGTACGCGCCGAGCTCGAGGTTCTCGCGCACCGACATGCGCGAGAAGCAACGCCGCCCCTCCGGCGCCTGCGAGATGCCGAGTCGCACGATCTCCTGCGGCGCCGTCTCGCCGATCTCCTTGCCGTCGAACTTGATCGTGCCCTCGCGCGGCGGCGTGAGCCCGGAGATCGAGCGCAACGTGGTGGACTTGCCGGCGCCGTTCGACCCGATCAGCGTGACCACCTCGCCCTCGTTCACCTCGAGCGAGATCCCCTTGAGCGCGGCGATGTTGCCGTAGTAGGTGTGAAGGTCCTGGACCTCGAGCAGCGCCACTGCCTATTCCCCCGTCTGCTTTCCGAGGTACGCCTCCACCACGCGCGGGTTGCCCCGCACCTCCTCCGGCTTGCCCTCGGCGATCTTCTCGCCGTGGTCGAGCACGGTGATGTATTCGGACACGTTCATCACGACCTTCATGTCGTGCTCGATCAGGAGGATGGTGAGGCCCCGCTCGTCGCGCAGCCTCTGCATGAAGGCGCGCAGCCGCTCGGACTCCTGCGGGTTCATGCCGGCAGTGGGCTCGTCGAGCAGCAGCATCTTCGGGTTCGACGCGAGCGCGCGCGCGATCTCCACGCGCCGCTGATCGCCGTAGGCGAGGTTCACCGACATCTGGTGGAACTGGTTCGACCGCAGTCCCACGAACTCGAGCAGCTCCGCCGCCCTCTCATGCGCGACCCGCTCCTCCTTGCGCACGGACGGCAGCCGGATGATCGAGCCGAACAGCCCCGCCTGCATGCGCGCGTGCAGCCCCACCATCACGTTCTCGAGCGCCGTCATCGTGGCGAACAGGCGGATGTTCTGGAACGTCCGCGCCATGCCGGCCGCGAGGATGCGATCCGGGCGCGCCCGCGTGATGTCCTTGCCGTCGAACGCGATCGCGCCGGTGTTGGGCTTGTACAGCCCGGTGAGCATGTTGAAGAAGGTCGTCTTGCCCGCGCCGTTGGGACCGATGATCGAGACGATCGAGCGGCGCGGCACCGAGAACGTGACCTCATCGACCGCCACGAGGCCGCCGAAGATCTTCGACACCCCGCTGGCCTCGAGGATCGTGCCGTTCGAGGAGTCGGGGCCCTCCGCGGGCGGGGTGCTCACCGCGGCCGCGGGGGCTGTCTGCGGAGCCACGTCGCTCATACGGTCACCTCGATCGGCATCTCGGAGTCGCCGGCGCCCACGCCTTCAGTGAGCTCGAGCTTTCGCCTTCGCTCGGGCAGGAGACCCTGTGGCCGCAGCACCATCATGATCACGAGCAGGAAGCCGAAGATGCCGAAGCTCAGGTCCGTGAGGTCGAAGTTCAGCCCGACGTGATGCGGCAGCGACTTGAACGTGTTCGGGATGAAGTACGTGTTGATGTAGGACAGGACGATCGCGCCCAGCACCACGCCCCAGATGCTCCCGAGACCACCGAGGATGATCATGGCGAGCACGAAGATCGAGAACGAGAATTCGAACTGGTCGGCGTTCACGGTGTTGAAGTAGGCGGCGAAGAAGGCGCCCGCCATGCCGCCGAGCCCCGCTCCGGTGGCGTAGGCGAGGAGCTTGGTGCGGACCAGCGGCACACCCATGCTCGACGCCGCCACCTCGTCCTCGCGCACCGCGATCCACGCGCGGCCGAGCCGCGAATCGCGCAGGCGGAAGTTCACGAACAGCGACAGGAGCGCCATGCCGAGTGCGGTCCAGTACCAGGGTCTCAGGTCGAGTGGCCCGAACTGGGACAGGCCGGGCAGGTCGGGCGAATCGATCGGGGTGATGCCCTGGCGCCCGGCCGTGACCGCATAGCCGAACGGCTTGAGCGAGTCGCCGTTGATGGCCACCCGGCCGATGATCTCGCCGAAGGCGAGAGTGACGATGGCGATGTAGTCGCCGCGCAGGCGCAGCGTCGGTAAGCCGATCAGCACCCCGAAGATCGCGCACACGATCACCGCCGCCACCAGCACGATCAGGAAGTTGAAGTGGATCCCGGGCAGCTGCGCCGTGACGCCGGTGACGCCGAGGTGGATGCCCTTGCCGTGATTCACCTGCGCGTAGAAGCTCGATCCGAACCAGCCGATCGTGAATGCGCCCAGCGCGTAGAAGGCCACGTAGCCGAGATCGAGCAGCCCGGCGAAGCCCACCACCACGTTGAGGCCGAGCGCCATGACCGAGTAGGCGAGCGCGCGCGTGGCGTTGTCGATGAACGTGCCGCCCGCGGTGAAGAAGAACGGCAGGACGATGAGGAACACGAGCGCGAGGACGCCGATCGCGCGCTTGGCGTTCGGGTGGAGGTTGTCCCAGGCCTCGCCGATGCTGCGGAAGTACTCGCGTACCGCGGTCATCCGGCCTCCCGTGTCTCCTCGCCGAGCAGCCCCTGGGGCCTGAAGACCATGATCAGGATGAGGTAGGCGAACACGATCGCGGGCGTCCAGGTGGAGTTGATGCGGTCGTCCGAGATCTGCTGGATGCAGCCGATGATCACGCCGCCGAGCACGGCGCCCTGGAGGTTGCCGATGCCGCCCATCACGGCCGCGGTGAACGCGATCAGGCCGGCCTCGAAGCCCTGGTCGAAGCGGATCGTGGTGTTGTAGAGCGCGTAGATGAGGCCGGCGGCGCCCGCCATCAGCCCGCCGAGCAGGAAGGTGAGCGAGATCGTGTGATCCACGTTGATGCCCATCAGCCGCGCGGCCTCCGGGTCCTGGGCGGTGGCGCGCATGGCCTTGCCGAGGCGGCTGTTGTGGACGAAGGTCACGAGCAGCAGCACGAGCGGCACCGTGACGCCGATCGCGAGGACGTCCGCATTGATGATGTGGACTCCGCCGATGTTGACCAGGATGTGCTGGGCGTCAACCAGATCGTCCACGCCGTGCTGCGAGCCGCCGAGCCACTCGAGCCCGACGTTCTGGAGGATGAACGAGAAGCCCACGGCGGTGATCAGCGGCGCGAGTTTCGGCGCGTGCCGCAATGGCCGGTAGGCCACCCGCTCGATCATCACGTTGAGCGACCCGCAGGCGATCATCGCAATGGCCCCCGCGATGATCAGGCCGCCCACGCGGCCGAGGGTGCCCGTGGCGAGGGTCACCCCGAGCGTGCCCCACATTCCGAAGGACACGAACGAGCCGATCATGAACACGTCGCCGTGGGCGAAGTTGATCAGCTCGATGATGCCGTAGACGAGGGTGTAGCCGATCGCCACGAGCGCCCAGATCGCACCGTTCGAGACGCCGTCCTTGAGGTTCTCGATGATGTGCGAGAGCCCGTGGCCGTGAATGAGATCGCTCGCCGCGAACGCCACCGGCAGCGCCAGCAGGACGATGATCAGGCCATAGCGCGAGAGAAAACGCTGCACCGCCTCGAACGGCGCGGCCCTCGTGGCCCTAACGGGAATGCTGGCGGCTTCCAAACCCCTCTCCGAGTCCGAGTGTAAGTGAAACGCGGGGGGAGCGGGCACTGAATTTGCGCCCACTCCCCCCGAATGTCGGTCCTCCTCTAGCCGGCGCTGGGCTTGATCACGCGGCTGAACGTGATCTGGCCGTTCTTCACGGAGTACAGGCCGTAGTCGGTGATCGACGTATCACCGTTCTTGTCGATGCTGTACGTGCCAAGAACGCTCGGAAGGTTCTTGGTGTTGAACAGCGCGTTGATCACGTCCTGGCGGTTGTTGCCGCTGGCGCCGGCGCGCTTGATCGCGTCGAGCCCCAGCTGCATTGCCGCGTAGCCGTAGATCGCGTACGGGTTGAGGTTGCCCTTCCCGTACTTGGCCTCGTACTGCTGGAAGAACTTCTTGCCCTCCGGCGGATAGCTGCCGGGGTCCAGCGTGGCGACCGTGCACTGCAACTTCGGATCGAGGCTGGTGGGAACGCCGCCCTCCTTCGGGCTGACCCAGCCGGACTCGCAGAAGCCGTCCGGCGCGTAGATCTTGGCGTTCGGAATGCCGGCCGCGATGTCCTTCGTGAGCTGCACGCCGTTGTTGTCGACGATGCCGCTCAGGAACACGCAGTCCACGCCCTTGCCCGCCAGCTTGGACGCCACCGAGCGGTAGTTCGCCGCCTTCGGGTCCCAGCCGTCGTTGCCGAGCGGCGGGATGCCCTGCGTCTTCAGCGAGTTGCTCGCGTTGGTGGCGAGGCCCTGTCCGTAGACCTCCTTGTCGTTCAGGATGTACGGCTTCTTGCAGCCGTCGGACTTCATCACCGTCGCGATGGCGGCGCCCTGGATGGTGTCCTTTGGCACCACGCGGACGTAGGTGCGCTTACCCGTCGGGTAGTACTTCTCCGGCTCGCCCGGAGTAGCGCCCGCCTGGTTCGTCGTCAGGCCCACCGCGGTGTTGGCCGGGCTGATCTGGCCGATCCCCGCGCGGTTCAGGATCGGGATCGAGATCGCGCTCGCGCCCGAGTTGAACTCGCCGATGTACAGGATCGTCGACTTGTCCTGGGCCGCCTGACGAGCGTCCGAGGACGTCTGGCCCGGATCCCACTTGCCCGTCTGGGCCGTGGAGTCGTCGAGCGACTTGTAGTTGATGGTGAACTGGCCCGCCTTGTTGTTGTTCTGGGCCAGGGCGAGCTTGATCCCGTTGACCAGGGCCTCGGAGTTGGTCCGGGATGCGCCCTGCAGCGGCAGACTTGAATAGATCGTCAGCGTCTTGCCGCTGGCGGTGCTGCCACCGCCGCTGGTGCTGCTCCCGCCACCGCCGCAGGCCGCCACGCCCACGGCCAAGCCGGCGACGAGCATGCTGGTTACAGCAAACCTACGTCCTCGCACGGACTGTCCCTCCTCTAAGAGAAAACGAGCTCCAACTGCCGGGGCATCCTAACCCAGCTTCAAGCGGATTCTGATTGCGGTCTCGGAATCTTCGGTTAAGCGTTTGTTGGCTATCTGTATGGTGCGCGCGATGAGAATCGGGGTCCTGACCGGCGGGGGCGACTGCCCGGGGCTCAACGCGGTGATCCGCGCGATCGTGCGCAAGGGCATCGATCGCTACGGGCACGCGATCGTGGGCTTTCGCGATGGCTGGCGCGGCACGCTCGAGAACGCGTACACCGAGCTCACGATCGAGTCCACGCGCGGGATCCTGCCGCGCGGCGGAACCATCCTCGGTTCCTCGCGCACGAACCCCTTCAAGGACGAGGGCGGCGCTGAGCGCATCCGCGACAACCTGCGCGGGCTGCACCTCGACGGCCTGATCGCGATCGGCGGCGAGGACACGCTCGGCGCGGCCGCCAAGTTGAGCGAGATGGGCATCAATGTCGTGGGAGTGCCGAAGACGATCGACAACGATCTTGGCGCGACTGACCTCACCTTCGGCTTCGACACCGCGGTGCAGGTGGCCACCGAGGCGATCGATCGCCTGCACACGACCGCGGAGAGCCACCACCGGATCATGATCGTGGAGGTGATGGGCCGGCACGCGGGCTGGATCGCGCTGCACTCGGGCCTCGCCGGCGGGGCCGACGTGATCCTGATCCCCGAGCGGCCATTCGACATCGAGGAGGTGGTCCGGCTGATCCAGCGCCGCCACGCGCGCGGGCGCTACTTCTCGATCGTTGTGGCGGCGGAGGGCGCGACGCCGGTGGCCGGCACGCTCGAGGTGATGAGCCAGGGCACCGACGAGTTCGGCCACGAGCGGCTGGGCGGCATCGGCTACCTGCTCGAGCGGGAGATCGGGGAGCGCACCGGCTTCGACGCGCGGGCGACGGTGCTCGGGCACATTCAGCGAGGGGGCACACCCACGGCGTTCGACCGCGTGCTGGCCACGCGCCTGGGGGCGGCGGCGATCGACGCGGTGAGTCGGGGCGAATGGGGTCAGATGGCGGCTCTGCGCTCTACGAGGATTGAGCTGGTTCCGCTGGCTGATGCCGTGGCGGAGCTGAAGACGGTGCCGCCTGAGGAGTACGAGGCGGCCGAGGCGTTCTTCGGCTGAGCGCGCCTAGCTCCGGCTCGAGCGCCGCCAAAAGCAGCAATTACGGGCGGCCCGAGGCGGCGCTGTCCCAACTGGCTGTTGCTGCGGAACAGTTAGGTGGGATCGGGGTGGCTGAAGCCGGCCACCAGGTCACTCGTCGCGCGGATCTGCCGACGGGGTCCGTCCAGGAGACTTCACCGCATGGCCGGGAACTGCCTCTAGGGCTTGCCCGTGAGCCGCTGCACGAACGGCTTGACCGTCCGGACGGTAATCGCGATCACCACGACCAGGACCGTGACGAGGAACGGGTCGAGCGGGGAGCGGCCCCAGCCGAGGGCAAAGCCCACGAGCCAGAAGGCCAATCCTGCGGTGAGAGCGATAAGTACACCCATGCGCGGCGAGGCAGGTTACCGAACGCCTCAGCGCGGCGGCGAGGCGAAGCGGCTGCGGACCTTCGTGACGGCGTTGAAGGCGGCCAGCATCGCCTTCTCCCCGCCTGATCCCGTCTGAGGCAGCATCCCGAGCCCGCGGGCGAACGCCGCGCCGTCGTAGTACGCGGTGTTGCGGGTGATCTTGCCGTCCTCCACATCGATGCAGTCGCAGCCCCGCATCTCCACCCTGCGCCCGGTGGGCTCGATGCCCTGGAACGGCGCGCCGCGGAAGGTGCCTGTGGCTCGCCACTGCACCGCCGAGGTGCTCGCCGTGGAGGTGGCCCGCTCGACGCTGAACTCGAAGTCCGGGAAGGCGGCGAAGAGCTCGCCGAAGAACTGCCTCACCTCGCCCGTGCCGCGCAGGATCCCGACGGGCGTGATGTCCTCGATCACGTCGTCGGCCATGTGGGCGACCATCGCGTCGAGATCGCGCGCGGTTACGGCATCGAAGTAGCTGAGCGCGTGCTCCTCGGTGAGCTGCGCCTTGGTCTTTCGCTTGGTGGTGGTGGCCATCGGGCCACAGTACCAGGGGGGTCGGAGGGCTCTACAGCGCCGACGCCAGGTCCGCCACGACCTCGGCCACGGCATCCGGGCCGCCCTCGCCCGCCGCCCGCACCACGCGGCTTCCGACGATCACGCCGTCCGCGATCTCCGCCACCTGGCGGGCGTGCTCTGCGGTGGAGATGCCGAAGCCCACCGCCACCGGCACGCTGGACGCTTCGCGAACTCGTTTCACGGTGTCACGCAGCTCGGGCCGCAGGTCCGTGCGCTCGCCCGTGGTGCCGGCGACCGACACCGTGTAGACGAACCCACGCGCATCGGCGCCGATCCGCGCGAGCCGCTCGGGAGGCGTGTTCGGCGCGACAAGCGGCACGAGTGCCAGGCCCTGCTCATCGCACACCTCGCGCAGGCCCGCCGCCTCGTCATGCGGAAGGTCCGGCACAATCAGCCCGGCGGCGCCGGCGGCGGCGGCCCGCTCCACGAACGCCCTGTCCCCGCCCGCGAGCACCACGTTCGCGTACACCATCAGCACCACCGGCAGCTGCCCTGCGAGCGATTCGCACACGCGAAGCACGCCGTGCAGCGTGGCCCCCGCCTTCAGCGCCTCGGTGGCGGCGGCGTGGATCACCGGCCCGTCCGCGAGAGGATCCGAGAATGGGACCCCCAGCTCGAGCAGGTTCGCGCCCGCATCGATGCACGCCTCCCCCACCTCGCGGGAGGTGCCGAGGTCCGGGAAGCCCGCCATCAGGTACGGCATGAGTGCCGCGCTCCGCCCATGCGAGGCGAACGCGGCCGCGATGCGATCACTCAAGCGAGAGCACCTCGGCGAGGTCCTTGTCGCCGCGCCCGGACAGCGTGATCAGGTCCGGGCCCGGGCCGGGGTTGGCGAGCGCCCACGCGATCGCGTGCGAGGACTCGAGCGCCGGAATGATCCCCTCGAGCCGGCACGTGCGCCTGAAGGCGTCCACCGCCTCGGCGTCCGTCACCGCGAGATAGGTCGCGCGACCGCTGTCGCGCAGGTAGGCGTGCTCCGGGCCCGAGCCGGGGTAGTCGAGCCCGGCGGAGATCGAGTGCGCCTCGAGGATCTGGCCCTCCTCGTCCTGGAGCACCGCCGACATGGAGCCGTGCAGCACGCCACGCGCGTTCGTGGTGAGGGGCGCGCCGTGGCGGCCGGTGTCGATCCCCTCGCCGGCGGCCTCCACTCCGATCAGCTCCACGTCCTCATCGCCAAGAAAGGCCACGAAGGTGCCGAGCGCGTTCGAGCCGCCGCCCACGCAGGCGATCACGCGCGCAGGCAGGCGGCCATGCCGGTCGAGGAACTGCGCGCGCGCCTCGTCCCCGATCACGCGCTGAAGGTCCCGCACGAGCGCCGGGAACGGCGCGGGGCCCACCACGGAGCCGATCACATAGTGCGTGCCCTCCACGTTCGCCACCCAGTCGCGGATCGCCTCGCTCACAGCCTCCTTGAGCGTGCGGGCGCCCGACGCCACCGGCTGAACGGTGGCGCCGAGCAGGCCCATCCGCTCCACGTTCGGCTTCTGCCGGCGCATGTCCTCGGTGCCCATGTACACGTCGCACTCCACGTCGAGCAGCGCGCAGGCGGTGGCGGTGGCCACGCCGTGCTGGCCCGCGCCGGTCTCCGCGATGATCCGCGTCTTGCCCATGCGCTTTGCGAGCAGCACCTGTCCGAGCGCGTTGTTGATCTTGTGGGCTCCGGTGTGGAGAAGGTCCTCGCGCTTGAGGTGGATCTCGCGACCGGCCACCTCCGACAGGCGGGCGGCGTGGTACAGCGGCGTGGGCCGGCCGGCGTAATCGCGCAGGAGCCGCGAGAGCTCGAGCTGGAAGCCGGGGTCGTCGCGGGCCTCGAGCCACGCGGCCTCGAGCTCGTCGAGCGCCGGGATCAGGGTCTCCGGCACGTAGCGGCCGCCGTACGGCCCGAATCGCTGCTCGATCACGCGGCCACCGCCACAGGTCTACCTCCGCGGGGCTTCCAGCCCCGCGCCCTGCTCAGATAGCGCGACATCCGGTCTCGCGTGACCGGATGGGCTGTGCCCATCCTCCTGCGCAACCGCTCTGAAGAACGCCTCGACCTTTGCGGGGTCCTTGCGACCGGGCGCGGCTTCGGTGCCGCTGGCGGTGTCCACCGCGAACGGGTGGGTGGCCGCTATCGCGGAGCCCACGTTCTCGGCGGTGAGGCCGCCCGAGAGCACCACTGGCGCGTGGCCACCATGGGCTCGGACGAGGTCCCACTGAAACGTCTCGCCAGTCCCGCCGAGATGTCCCTCCTTGTACGCGTCGAGGAGGTGATAGTCGGTTTCGAAGGACGCCAGCGCGCGAACGCTGCCCGCGTCCCTCACCCGCACCGCCTTCATCACCTTGCAGCCGGTGCGCCGCCCGGCCTCGCGGCAGAAGGCGGGTCCCTCGTCCCCGTGCAACTGGAGGATGGCGAGCGAGCAGCGGTCGGCCACATACGCGATCTCGTCGAGGGTGGCGTTCACGAAGACGCCCACTGGCTCGACCCTGCGCCGCAGCTCGGCGGAGATCTCCTCCGCCGTCGCCAGCTCGCAGCGGCGAGCGCTGCGCTCCCAGAAGATCATTCCGATCGCCCAGGCGCCGAGCTCGGTCGCCTGCCGGGCGTCATCGAGATTCGTGATTCCGCAGATCTTGACCTTGGTGGCCACCCGGCAATAGTGGCATCTCGACCCCTACGGGAACGGAAAGCCGGGAAGCTGCTGCTGCCCGCCCTGCTGCTGTGGCTGCTGCGTTTGCCCGCTCGTGCCCGCCGGACGGTTGCCGAGCGTGACGGTGACCGTCTTCAGCCTGCCGTCGCGGTAGAACTGGACCTGCACCTTGTCGCCCGGCTTGTGGCCGGACACTACGGCCGCCACGTCACCTGGCTTCGCGATCGGCTTGCCGTCGACCTTCACGATCAGGTCGCCGCCGATCACGAGCCCTGTGCTCGTCTGGGTGTTGCCCGCTCGCAGCCCGGCCTTGGCCGCCGGACTCCCGGGCATCACCTGCTGAACGAGCGCTCCCTTGTCGCTCGGCAGGTTCAGGTCGCGCGCGTCCTGAGGCGAGAGCTGCGCCGTGGAGACGCCGAGGTATGCGTGCAGCACCTTGCCGTTCTTCTCGAGCTGCGGGATCGCGGCCTTCACCGTGTTGATCGGGATCGCGAAGCCGATGCCGACGTTGCCGTTGCCATTTCCCCCCGTCGCGATCTGCGAGTTGATCCCGATCACCTGCCCCTGCGCGTTGATCAGCGGCCCGCCGGAGTTTCCGGGGTTGATCGCGGCGTCCGTCTGGATCACGTTGTTGATCGTGAAGTTGTTGGGGGCGTCGATCTGCCGCTGCAGCGCGGAGACGATGCCGCTCGTGACGGTGCGGTCGAAGCCGAACGGGTTGCCGATCGCCACCGCCGGATCTCCCACGCGCACCTTGCTCGAGTCGCCGAGCTGCAGCGGATGGAGCTTCGTGGCCTTGGGGTCGATGCGCAGCAGGGCGAGGTCGGTGGACTCGTCCTTGCCCACCAGCGTCGCCTTGATCTCGGGCCCGCTCCCAAGCCGCACCGTGATCTGGCTGGCGCCGTTCACCACGTGCGAGTTGGTGATGATGTCGCCCTTCTTGTCGATCACGAAGCCGGAGCCCGTGGACACGCCCTGCTGGACGCTCGGGAATCCGAACGGCGATGCCACCTGCTGGGTGATCTTGGCCTGGATGAAGGCCACGCCGGGGCCGTCGCGCTTGTAGATCTCCTCGACCGTGAGGCCCGCATCCGGCGAGTCCGCGGCGTTCGAGCTCGGCACGGCCAGCGGCGACTGCCGCACCACCGTCTTCGTGCTGCCCGAGTTGATCACGCCGGTGGCGATCAGCACCGCCCCGATCACCAGCACAACGACTCCTCCGAGGAGTCCCGAAAGGAAGTTCGCCCTGTTGCCCGTCATGCCGACGGTTCTAGGAAATTCCCCTTAAACGAGCCTAAAAATGGAGCGGCGGCAGAGCCTTCAGCGCCTTGAGGGCGCCGAAGGGACGGGCGCCGCGCGCGAGCGCGCGCCGCAGCGCCCGGCGCTCGTGCGGGCCGGGCAGCCTCGCGCCGGGGAGCCCGTAGCGGTACTCGCGCAAACGCGTGGCGAAGCGCGCCGCGTCGGGCCCAGCACGGCGCTCGAGCATCCGCTCCGCCCCCGTGAGCGTGAGGCCGCGATCCGTGCGCGCGCCCATCGTCTCGAGCGCGGAGCGGAGCTCCTCCACCGCGCGCTCATCCGGCGTCAGGTGCCGGTGCCGCAGGACCGCGCGCCGCAGCCGCCAGCCGGCCATTCCAAGCACCACGATCACGGCGAGCGCGGCGGGGAGCATCCACCACGAGAGCGTCGAGGAATGCGACCGGACGGCCGTGCCCGTGACCGTGCGGCCGGTATCGCCCAGCCCCTTGGGGCCAGGCAGAGCCGGCGCCTTGCGCGCGTCCCCCACGCTGGCCGCGCTGGCGTCGGCGATCTGGGATGAGGCGGGCGACAGCGCCGGCGTCGGATCGAATGTGACCCACCCGATCCCGCTGAAGTACACCTCCACCCAGGAGTGAGCGTCGAAGTCGCGCACGCGATATACGCCGGGCGAGTCCGTCTGCGGCTCGCCGGGGGCGAATCCCGTGGCTATGCGCGCCGGGATCCCGTCCATTCGCAGCAGCAGTGCCATCGCACCGGAGAACTGCTGGCAGTAGCCGCGGTGGTCTCTGAAGAGGAACGCCTCGAGCGGGTACTTGCGCACCGGCGGTCGCTCGTCATAGGAGAAGCGGTTGCTGCCCAGGTAGCGCTCCACCCTGCGCACCACCTCGTATGGGCTGGTTGCGCCCGCCGCCAGGCGCCTCGCCAGCCGGTACATCGCCGCGTAGGGCGACTGCCTGGCAATCTGCGTCGTGGCGGGATCGCCGGGATTGGTGCCCCATAGGCCCGGGTCGAGGCGCACCGGCTCGGTGGTCTGCGAGCCCGCCCGCAGCTTCAGCGGCAGCACGAGCTTCGTGTAAACGCCGAAGTAGCCCTCGTAGGGGCTTTGGCCGCTCGCCTGGAGCTGGGCGCGCGTGGGCTGCGGCACGTACGTCGAGACGGTGTAGTTCTCCCCGTCGTGGAGCGAGTGGTCGATGGCGGTGACCGTTCCATCTCCCGACAGCTCCGTGTCGCCGGCGGACGAGCTCACCGACTGCGGCGTGCCGGCGCCGATCACCTGGTTGCCGCGCAGCCCGGCGACGGTGACCTTCACCTGCTGGAACCACCTGTGGTTCGGCGAGGGCGGCAGCTCGGACGCCGCGCTCACGCTCGTGTTCACGCTCGTGCGGATCCAGTCGACGCCGTTGAAGTCGTTCAGCGTCTCGGCCTTCCAGTAGTAGGGGCGGTTCGCCTGCACGTAGAGCAGCGTGGTGCCGCGCCGCGGCCAGTTGATCGGCCCGTAGCTGTGGTTCCAGCGATAGTCCACGCCCGCGGTGTCGGACAGCACCCGCCAGTCGCGGTAGTTCAGCCAGCCCCTGCTCGAGTCGAGCGCCGCCGCCACCGGCATCGCCACGAGCGCGACCATGAGCACCGCGAAGCTCGCCGCTCCCAGGTCGCGCGCCTTGAGCCGCGGCAGCCACAGCCAGGCGGCGATCAGGAGCAGCAGCACGAAGCCGCGGCCCACCTGGCCGCTCGGCGACCGCTCGGCGAGCGCCATTCCGTAGAACACGATCAGGATCACGAGAGCGAGCGCGCGCGGCACCCTCCCTGATCCCTTCACGGGCCAGAACGCGAGCGCTGTGGCGGGAACGAGGAAGGCCGGGCCGGCCAGCAGCAGCGTCAGGCGCGCCCAGTAGTCGCCGCCCTTGTACGGGTAGGTGGTGGCCTGCACGATCCGCAGTCCGTGGTTGAGGTGGTCGCCGAAGCCGCCCCAATGACGCGGCTTGAGGTAGTGCGCCGGCAGGCCGGTGGCGAGCAGCCCGAGCGCCACGAGCCCCACGAGGATCAGCAGCCGTGCGGCGCGCGCGACCGGACGCGGGAGGCGCGGCGAGGCCGTGAGCGCGAACGCCAGTGCCCCGCCCGCGCACACCAGCAGCAGCTCGAACGCTCGCCCGGCGGGTGGATGGATCACCACCCCGTACCAGTGCAGGAGCGCGAATCCCGCCAGTGCGATGAACGTGAGCAGACGTAGGACGAACTCCGTCTGCGCCTCGGTCATCACCGGCTTTGCCCGCGCGGAGCTGCCAGGCCGGACGGGCGTCTCGAGGCGCGCCGCGAAGCCGGTCACGCCGCGCGCCTTTCCCGCCCCGAGCCGAGCCGGTAGCCGGCGCAGCCGGCCACGGTGAACGCCGCGGCGCGCCCGCTCACGGGCTCGGGGGTGATGAAGTACGAGCCCGCGTTGCGCTTCACGGCCGGCGGCAGGCTGCTGCCGCCCGCGCTCACCCAGTAGAGCGCTGCGCTGCGCTCCAGCCGGCGCGAGCTGGGCGCGCCCTCGGAGGCCTCGAGCAGCGCGAGGCGCACGTGGATGGCGGGCCAGCCGCGCAGCTCGGCGTCCACGTCGGTGGGCCTGCGCTGGCCCGGGAGAAGCAGCGAGCAACCGTGGGCGCGGCGCGCCAGGTGCACCACGAGCGAGGCGGTGGCGCGAACGGCGCGGTCGAGCGCCTCCTCGGTGGGCGGGTTGCTGGGATCGAGCACCACGAGTGGCCGCGCGTCCGACTCCGCAACCAGGCGCCGCTCCATCATCACGCGCGTGCGCGCGACCGTGGGCCAGTGGATGCGCGACGCCGGCGCACCCGCGCGATAGGGACGGAGCGAATGCAGCTCGAGCTCGGCCGCAGCCTCAGTGAGCGCGCCGCTGACCGGTTCCATCCCGGCGAGGCCCGATGCGGCGCCCACCACCACCGGCTCGACCCGGGGCAGCACGAGCACCTCGGTGGCGTCGCTCTGCGTCTCCCGGACCGCGAGCGACAGCGAATCGCGGATCACGAGCCGCGCGGGTTCGATCGCGCGCCGCCCCCGGCGCGAGAACCTCACGTTCACGCGCACCTGCCGCGCGCGCTGCTCACGCGTGGACAGCGGGCGCCCGAGCAGGGGCTCGATCAGCTCTGCGGTGGGCGGCGGGAGCACGCCCTGCTTCACGCGCAGCTTCACGGGATACGGCTCGTGCTCCTGCACCGTGGGCGGGCCCGTCTCGCGAAGCACGGCCGCGCCGTACGCGGCGAGCCACACCCATGCCGCCGCCCCCAGCCCGATCAGGATCAGTCCCGCGCCCGGGACGTACAGCGACGGCAGATCGAACGCCCCGCCGCCGATGCACAGCAGCACCCCGAAGCAGGCCGCCCGGAGTGCCCGGCTCATAGCGCGGGTACCCGCTCCAGCGCGTCGCGGACGATGTCGGCCCGCTCCACTCCCACGGCATCGGGCGCGAGCAACAGCCTGTGGGTGAGAACCGGCTCGGCCAGCGCCTGCACATCGTCGGGCAGGGCATGGTCGCGGCCCTCCAGCGCGGCGAGCGCCTTCGCCGCCTTGAGCAGCATCAGCCCTGCGCGCGGGCTCGCACCGAGCTCCGTGCGGCCGTCGGCACGGGTGCGCTCGAGCACGGCAACCACGTAGCGGCGGAGCGCCTCGCTGGCGTGCACGCTCGCCGCCGAAACCTGGGCGGCCAGCACCTCGCTCACCTCGGTCACGGGCTCGAGGTCCATCACGCGGTCGCGCGCCGCGTGCTCGGCGAGCATCTCGGCCTCGTCGGCCGCGGAGGGGTAGCCGAGGCTGAGCAGCACCATGAAGCGGTCGAGCTGCGCCTCCGGGAGCGGGAAGGTGCCCTCGTATTCGATCGGGTTCTGCGTGGCGATCACCATGAACGGGCGTGCCAGCTCGTGCGTGGCAACGTCGACGGTCACGTGACGCTCCTGCATGCACTCCAGCAGGCCCGACTGGGTCTTCGGGGAGGCGCGGTTGATCTCGTCCACCAGCACGACGTTCGCGAAGATCGGGCCCGGCCGGAACTCGAAGCGGTTCTCGCGCTGGTTGTAGACGTTCGTGCCCACCACGTCGCCCGGGAGCATGTCGGCCGTGCACTGGAGGCGCGCGTACTCGGCGTCGATCGAGCGGGCGAGGGCCCGGGCCAGCGCGGTCTTACCGACTCCGGGGTAGTCCTCGATCAGCACATGCCCCTCGGCGAGCAGGGCCACGACCACGTTGCGAAGCACGCCCTCCGGCACCTTCACTGCCCGCCCGATGTTCTCGGCAAGCCGGGAGCCGAGTGACGCGACAGCGGTGGGGTCGAAGCCGGAGGCCACTTACACACGAATCATAAGCCGCGGGGCAAAGGCGCCTATTCAGTACGTAGACGGAGTAGGGAGTAAGGAGGTCCCTACTCAACCAGCGTGTCTTCGCCGCCGCAGAGCTCGCGTGTGGCGAACTCGGGGTTGGCGGCGCGCATCAGCGTCTCGCCCACCAGCACGGCGTCCACGCCCACGCGCTCGAGCTCCTCGATCTGCTCGCGGTTCACGATGCCGGACTCGGAGACGACCGTCTTGCCGGCGGGCACGTCGGCCAGCAGCTCGAAGGTGTGGCCGAGATCGACGGTGAAGTCCTCGAGGTTGCGGTTGTTGATCCCGATCACGTCGACGTCGATCTCGAGCGCCATCTCGAGCTCGTCCTCGCTGTGGATCTCCACGAGGGCGTCGAGGTCGAGCGCGCGCGTCTCCTCGTAGAGCCGCGCGAGGTCGTCGACGTCGAGCGAGCCGACCACGAGCAGCACGGCGTCCGCGCCCGCGGCGCGCGCCTCGTAGAGCTGGTAGGGATCGACGGTGAAGTCCTTGCGCAGGATGGGCAGCGAGGTGGCCGCTCGCGCCTCGCGCAGGTCGGCCAGCGATCCGCCGAAGTGCTCCTCCTCCGTGAGCACCGACAGCGCCGCCGCGCCGCCGCGCTCGTACGCCTGCACCACGTCGGTGACGGACGCGCCCTCGCGGATCAGCCCGGCCGACGGCGAGCGGCGCTTGTACTCGGCCACGAGCGATGTGCCCGGATGGGCGAGGGCCTCGCGGAACGGCCTGCCCTCGCCGCGCGCGGCCACCTCGCGCTCGAGCTCGGCGAGCGGCCGCTCGCTCTTGCGGCGCTCCACGCCCTGGCGCGTGGCGCTGATCAGCTGTTCGAGACGGACGGCCATCAGGCGGTGGCGAGCTCCCTGCTCCGCCTCACGTAGGTCTCGAGAACGTCGAGAGCGGCGCCCGAGTCGATCGCCTGGGCGGCCTTCAGCACGCCGTCGGCGATCGAGCCGGCCTTTCCACCCACGTAGATCGCGGCGCCCGCGTTGAGCAGGGTGAGCGAGCGTTCCGCGCCCTTCTCGCCGCGCAGCACGCCGCGAGCGATTTCGGCGCTCCGCTCGGGCGTTCCCGAGCGCAGCAGCCCGAAGTCGACGGGCTCCACACCGAGCTCTCGCGGGCTCACGTTGAAGCTCGCGACCTCTCCCTCCCCGACCTCCACTATCCGGGTCTCCGCGGAAGCGCTGATCTCGTCAAGCCCATCCGTGCTCGACACTACCAATCCGCTCCGGCAGCCGAGCGCACACAGGGCCTCCGCCACCGGTTGGAGCTTGGTGGGATCCGAGATGCCGATCACCTGCCGGGTGGCGCCGGCCGGGTTCGTGAGCGGGCCCAGGAAGTTGAACAGCGTGCGAACGGCGAGCTCCTTGCGCACCGGAATCACGTGACGCATCGCGCTGTGGTGATGGGGCGCGAACATGAAGCCGAAGCCGATCTCGTCGATGCACTGCGCGATCGCGGCCGGCTCGAGGTCGAGGTTCGCGCCCAGCGCCTCGAGCAGGTCCGCCGATCCAGACTTGCCCGTGCTCGAGCGGTTGCCGTGCTTCGCCACGCGGCAGCCGGCGCCCGCCGCCACGATCGCGGCGGTGGTGGACACGTTGAAGGTCTGCGGGCCTCCGCCGGTTCCCGCGGTATCGAGCAGGTCGTCGCCGCTCACCTCCACGCGACGGGAGAGCTCCCGCATCGTGCGCGCGAAGCCTGTGAGCTCCTCCACCGTCTCGCCCTTCGTGCGCAGCGCAATGAGGAACGCCGCTCCCTGCACGTCGGACGCGCGTCCCTCCATCAGCTCGCGCATCACGCGCGCGGCGTCGTCGACCGAGAGGTCGGCGCCCGAGGCCACCCGGTCGATGGCCTCGGTGAGCACCTCGTTGGGCATCAGGCGCTCGCCTCTAGGAAGTTCGCCAGCATCTCCTTGCCGTGCTCGGTGAGGACGGACTCGGGGTGGAACTGCACGCCCTCCGCCGGCAGCTCGCGGTGCCGAATGCCCATGAGCACATCGCCCGACCGCGCCGACACCTCGAGGCAGCCGGGGAGCTCGGGGTCGACCACGAGCGAGTGGTAGCGGCCGGCCACGAGCGGGTTTTCGAGGCGCGTGTAGATCGTCCTGCCGTCGTGCTCCACCTGAGCGGTCTTGCCGTGCACGGGCTGGCCTCGCACCACCGTGCCGCCGAACGCCTGGGCCAGCGCCTGGTGCCCGAGGCACACGCCGAGCACCGGCGTGCCGTCCTCGGCGAGCCGCCGGATGGCGTCCACGGACACCCCCGCCTCGTTCGGCGAGCACGGCCCCGGCGACACGATCACCTTGCCTCCGCGCGCGCGTTCCACCAGCTCATCCACGGAAGCCGCATCGTTGCGCACAACCTCCAGCTCAGCGCCGAGCTCGCCCAGGTACTGGACGAGGTTGTAGGTGAACGAGTCGTAGTTGTCGATCAGGAGGATTCGCACGTCTAGGCCCAATCTCGCTGCCGGCAGGCAAGCTCCACGGCGGCCATCACCGCCCCGGCTTTCGCCTCCGTTTCTGTCACCTCGTATTGGGGCTCCGAGTCCGCCACGATGCCCCCGCCCGCCTGCACGTGGATGCGGCCGTCCTTGAGCACGGCGGAGCGGATGTAGATGCAGGTGTCGAGGTCACCGGTGTAGCTCAGGTAGCCGATCGCGCCGCCATAGGCGCCGCGCTTCACGGGCTCGAGCTCGTCGATGATCTGCATGGCACGGATCTTCGGCGCGCCCGACAGCGTGCCGGCCGGGAGGGAAGCCCTCAGCGCGTCCATCGCCGTCACCCCGTCGCGCAGAGTCCCCGCCACGGACGACACGATGTGCATCACGTGCGAGTAGCTCTCCACCGCCATGAGCTCCTCCACGCGCACGGTTCCGTACTCGCACACGCGCCCGAGGTCGTTGCGAGCGAGGTCCACGAGCATCACGTGCTCGGCGCGCTCCTTCTCGTCCTCGAGCAGGCCCTTCGCGCGCTGGATGTCCTCCTCCACGGTCCCCGCGCGAGGGCGCGTGCCGGCGATCGGCCGCTGCTCGGCTCGCCTGCCCGTGACCTTCACGAGCGACTCCGGTGACGCTCCCGCGATCTCGAAGTCCTCGAAGTCGAGGAAGTACATGTACGGGCTGGGGTTGACGGTGCGCAGGCCGCGGTAGATGGAGAAGCCCTCCACCGGAGCGTCCGCACTCCAGCGCTGGCTCGGCACCACCTGGTAGATGTCGCCCGCCCGGATGTACTCCTTCGCCTTCACCACGGCTGCCGCGTAGCCGTCCGAGCCGATGTTCGAGCTGAACTCCGGCGCCTCGCGCACGCCGGCGGCGGCGCGGGGGATCGGTGCCGCGAGGCGCTCGCGCACGTCCGCGATCGCCGCCACAGCGTCGTGGTAGCTGGCGTCCACGTCGCCGCCCTCGCTGAACACGTTGGCGAGCACGGTGACCTCGTGCTTGAGGTGGTCGAAGGCGAGCAGGACGTCGGAAACCATCAGCGCGAGCTCGGGCAGTCCCACGTTGTCCGGGTTCGCGGCGCCGACGCTCGGCTCGAACCAGCGCACGAGGTCGTAGCCGAACATGCCCACGGCTCCGCCCGAGAACGGCGGCAGGTCCGCCAGCGGCGCCACGCGGTAGCGCTCGAGCTCCTCCGCCACAGCCGCGTACGGGTCGCTGAACTCGCGCGGCTCGCCCCCCACGGTGAGCACGCCGTCCTCCAGCCGGATCACCGACCGCGGCTGCACCCCCAGGAACGACCAGCGGCCGAACCGTTGGCCCTGCTCGGCTGACTCGAGCAGGAACGATGGGCCCTCGCCGCGCAGCCGCAGATACGCGGACACCGGCGTCTCCGTGTCGCTGATGAAGGTGTGGCGGAGCGGCACGACGCTGTACTCGCGCGCAAGCTCGCGCACCTCCTCGAGGCTGGGCTGGACATCGATGTCAGCGGCGACGGCCATTCAGCTCCTCGAAGGCGTCGGCGAGCGAGAGCCCGCGCGAGGAGAGCAGCACTGCCAGGTGGTAGAGCACGTCGGCGGCCTCCTCGCGCACGCGCTGGTCCGACTCGCCCTGCGCGGCGCGCGCCACCTCCTCGGCCTCCTCGCGCACCTTCTCCCCGATGTGCGTCGGGTTGGCGAGCAGCTCGGCGGTGTAACTGCCGCCGGCTTGCGTGGCCTTGCGCTCCTCGATCGTGCGCTCGAGGGTGGGGAGCGCCTCGGCGGCGGTGGGCTCCATGTCGCCCCGGTAGAAGCAGCTGCGCTCGCCGGTGTGGCATGCCGGTCCCGCGGGATCCACGAGAGCCACGAGCGCGTCCGCGTCGCAGTCGTAGCGCAGGCGCCGCACCTTCTGCACGTTCCCGGAGGTCTCGCCCTTGTGCCAGAGCTCCTGCCTCGAGCGGCTCCAGAAGTGCATCTCGCCGGTCTCGCGCGTGCGCGCAAGCGCCTCTTCGTTCATGTAGGCGAGCGTGAGCACCTCACCCGTCCGGGCGTCCTGCACCACACACGGCACGAGGCCGTTCTCGTCGAATTTTGGCTGCAGATCCAAGGAGTGGAGTTTAGGTTCGAAGCTTCTCCACCATCCGGTCGAGCACGGGCTCCATGTCTTTGCGCGCTGCTTCCGGGTCGTCGGACTCCGCCACGTAGAGGGCCGCGGCGTCGAGGGCGCCCGTGATCACGTGGGCGAGTGCCATCACCGGCTGCCGGGCGATCACTCCCGCCTCCATCGCGCCCTCGAGCCCGGCCGCGAGGACCCCGAGCGCGTGGCGGGCCACGATCTGGCGCCATTCCTCGAATCCGAGCACCGCGGGAGCGTCGAGCAGCACGATCCGGCGCACCTCCGGGTCGAGCGACGCATCGAGCCAGAGCTTCGTACCCGTGCGCAGCTCCTGCACCGGGTCTGAGGCGAACGCGCCGGCCTGCGCCACGATGCGCTGCGTGACCTCCGCCTCCACCTGCTCGAACACCGCGCGGAACAGATCCTTCTTGTCGGCGAACTGGTGGTAGAGCGCGCCGCGCGTGACGCCGGCCTTCTTCACCACCTCCTCGGTTCCGACCGCCGCGTAGCCGCGCTTCGCGAACAGGCGGCGTGCGACCTTGACGAGCTTCGCTCGCGTGGCCTCCGACTGAGCGGCCTTGCTCCCCCGTTTGACATGCGTACTGTCTGTATGCATAATCCGTACAGCCTGTATGCGAATACTAGATGGGAGGCCCCGTGGCAACCACCAGTGAAATTCAGCTCTCAGCCGGCACCATCGCCTACGAGGACACGGGCGGTTCGGGACCGGTGGTGCTCTTCGTCCACGGGCTGCTCGCCAGCGGCATGCTCTGGGCGCCCGTGGTGGAGCAGCTGAGAGGCGACACGCGCTGCGTCATTCCCGAACTTCCGCTGGGCGCGCACGCGAAGCCGATGGACCCGGACGCCGAGCTCAGCCCCCGCTCCGTGGCGGCGCTGATCGCGGAGTTCATGGAGAAGCTCGACCTGCGCGACGTGACGGTCGTGGGCAACGACACCGGCGGCGCGATCTGCCAGCTGCTCGTGACCGAGCATCCCGAGCGAGTCGCGCGGATGGTGCTCACCCCGTGCGACGCGTTCGAGCACTTCTTCCCGCCGGCCTTCAGGCCGATGCAGTGGGCCGCGAAGATCCCGGGCGGGCTCGCCGCCGGACTGCGGCCGGTGAAGATCCGGGCGTTCCGCGAGAGCCCGCTCGGCTTCGGCTGGCTGTCCAAGCGCGGCATTCCGGACGAGGCGATGGACAGCGCGTTCGGCAACTACTTCGGCAACAAGGCCGTGCAGCGGGACACGGAGAAGTTCGTCCGCCAGGTGTCGAAGAAGGACACGCTCGCCGCGGCCGAGAAGCTGCGTGACTTCCACAAGCCGGTGCTGCTCGCCTGGGCGCGCGAGGACAAGTTCTTCAAGGTGAAGCTCGCCGAGCGCCTCCTCGAGCGGCTGCCGAACGGGCGCCTGGAGCTGATCGACGACAGCTACACGTTCGTCCCGATCGACCAGCCGGAACGCCTGGCGCAGCTGATCCGCGAGTTCGTGCGCGACGGTGCGCAGACATACTCACCCGCGTGAGCGAGGCGAACGTGGACGTGATCAAACAGGTGGAGGCGGCCTTCAACCGTGGCGACCTCGACGCGATGCTCAGCCACATCTCGCCCGACGCTGAGTGGGAGATCTCAGAGTCGAACCCGTCGGCTCGCACGCTCCACGGCCGCGATGAGATCCGGGCCTACCTGGAGGACTGGCGCGACACGGTGAAAGGGCTCCACTACGAGGCCCAGCGATACGTAGACGCGGGTGACGCCGTGGTGCAGGTCGGCACGATGACGAGCCGCCTGGGCGATGGCGAGTCGCAGCTCACCGTGCCGCTCGCGTTCGTCACCCGCTTTCGTGAAGGCCTGCCCGTGCGGACCGAGGAATATCTCGACGTCGACGCGGCGCTGCGCGCGGCCGGCGTGCGGGCCTAGTCGATCCCCAGCCGGTCCAGCAACGCCTCGTCGCGCCGCCAGCCCTTTCGCACGCGAACGCTGAGATCGAGGTGCACGCGGCGCCCGAGCGCCGCCTCGATCTCCTCGCGCGCGGCGGAGCCGATCGCGCGGACCATCTTCCCGCCGGCGCCGATCAGGATGCCCTTCTGCGACTCGGTCTCCGCCCACACACGGGCGGCGATCACGAGCAGCCCGTCGTCGCGCTCCTCCATCTCGTCGATCTCCACCTCGGCTGCGTGCGGCAGTTCCTCGCGCGTGCGCAGCAGCACCTGCTCGCGGATCAGCTCGGCGAGCTGCACGGTCTGCGACAGGTCCGTGTGCTCCTCGGGCGGGTAGAAGAACGGGCCCTCCGGGAGCAGCGACACGAGATGCTCCACGAGGTCGCCCACCCCCTCCCCCGTCTTCGCGCTCACGGGAAACAGCTCGCCCTGAACGTCCAGCTCGGCCGCGGCGCTGAGCGCCTGCGCGATGCGCGGCCGGTTGAGCCGGTCGATCTTGTTCAGGGCGGTGACCGCCGGCAGGCCCACCTCGCGGATCGCCCGGGCGATGAACTCGTCGCCGGGCCCCGGCTTCTGCTCGGCGTTCAGCACGAACAGCGCCACGTCCGAGTCCTCCAGCTCGCGCTGCATGCGCGCCTGCATTCGGGCGGTGAGCGGGTCGCGCGGGCGCTGCACGCCCGGGAGGTCGACGAGCACGAGCTGCCAGTCGGGGCCGCTCGCCACCCCGCGGATCGCGCGCCGCGTGGTCTGCGGCTTGTCCGACACAATCGCCACCTTCCACCCCACCACCCGGTTGACGAGGGTGGACTTGCCGACGTTGGGACGGCCGGCCAGCGCCACGAAGCCGCTACGGGTCACAGGTCTCTCACGATCCTGTCCTGAAGCTCGAGCATCTCGCCGTCATCAGTCTCGTGGTCATAGCCGCACAGGTGAAGCACACCGTGCACCACGGCCTCGGTCACGTCGCTCGTGTGCTCGCGGCAGATCACCACGTCGCCAAGCTCTCTGGGACCGCCGCCGATCGGGCCGGCGCCGTCCACCGGGAACGAAAGCACGTCGGTGGGCGCGTCCTTGCCGCGATGGTCGCGGTTCAGCGCGCGTATCTCGTCCTCGTCCACGAACGCGATGGCGAGATGCCCGTCCTCCACACCCGCAGCGTGCAGAGCCGCCTCAGCCGCCGTCCGCACCTTCGACGAGCGGCTCCCGTGGATTTCCAGCTCGATGCTCAGCGGCGGTCGGAGCGGGCGGAGCGCAGCTCGGGTGCCTGCTTCTCCGCGTACTCGTTGTAGGCCGCGACGATTCGCTGCACGAGCTTGTGCCGCACCACGTCCTCGCCGCCGAAGCGGATGAAGCTGATCCCCTCGACGTCCTTGAGGATGTCGCCGATCACGACGAGGCCCGAGCGCTGGTCCTTGGGCAGGTCCACCTGCGTGATGTCGCCCGTGACGACCATCTTGGAGTTGAACCCGAGCCGCGTGAGGAACATCTTCATCTGCTCTGGGCTCGTGTTCTGCGCCTCGTCGAGGATGATGAACGAGTCGTTGAGCGTTCGGCCGCGCATGAACGCCAGCGGGGCGACCTCGATCACCCCACGCTCGAGGTGCTGGTTCACGCGCTCGGGCTCGAGCATGTCGTAGAGGGCGTCGAACAGCGGGCGCAGGTACGGGTCCACCTTCGCCATCAGGTCGCCCGGCAGGAAGCCCAGGCGCTCGCCCGCCTCCACAGCGGGGCGCGTGAGCACGATGCGGTTGACCTCGCGGCGGGACAGCGCGGCCACCGCCATCGCCACGGCGAGGAACGACTTGCCGGTGCCGGCGGGGCCGATGCCGATCGTGACCGTGTGGTCGCGGATGGCGTCCACGTAGCGCTTCTGGTTCACGGTCTTCGGCGCGACCTTCAGCCCCCGGTGGCGCCACACCACGTCCTCGAGGATCTCGCTGGGGCTCTGGTGGGCGTCGAGCGCACCGGTGATCGCAGCGATCGTGCCCGGGGCTATCTCGTGGCCCTGGCGCACCAGGTCCGACAGCTCGCGCACGACCGCCTCCGCGGTCTGCACCGCGGCCGGCTCGCCGTCGAGGGTGAGCACGTTGCCGCGCAGGAAGAGGTCGGCGTCGAGGTGGCCCTCGAGGGTGCGCATGATCGCGTCACCCGGACCCGCCAGCTCACTGGCGACGTCGTTGGTGAGCTCGAGTTGGGTCCGCACTACGCAGTTAGCTTCTCACGGACCACGGCAGATACGCGCTTGCCGTCGGCGCGGCCCTGCACCTTCGGCATCACGAGCGACATGACCTTGCCCATCTCCTTTGGAGAGTCCGCCCCGGACTCGGCCACGGCGTCGCCCACGATCGCGTGCAGCTCCTCGTCAGAGAGCTGCTCCGGCATGTACTCCTCGATGATCGCGGCCTCGCGCCGCTCGCCCTCGGCGAGGTCGTCGCGCCCGGCGTCGGCGTACGCCTGCGCGGCCTCCAGGCGGCGCTTGCGCTCGCGCTGCAGCACGGCCGTCTCGTCGCCATCGGAGGACTCCTTGGCGGCCTTCTGGAGCTCGTTCGTGATCAGGCGCAGCGCCTGAACGCGCTCCTTGTCGCCGGACTTGAGCGCCACAGCGGTATCGGACTTCACCTTCTCAATCAGAGACACACTTGAAGTGTAGGCTGGCTAGCCCGATGCCCCGGGCGCGACTCGCAACCTTCGATTGCTACGGCACCCTCATCGACTGGGAGGGCGGCGCGGCGGCGTTCCTGCACGAAATCGCTCTGCGCGAGGGCGATATCGATGCCCCCAACGGACGCGCGCTGCGCGACCGCTGGGAGGAGCTTCAGTTCGAGCTCGTCACCGGTCCGTACAAGCCGTACAAGCAGATCCTCGGCGAGAGCCTGCGCGCCTGGGCCGGCGAGCGCGGCTACACCCTGCGCGACGACGACGCGGAGCGCCTGGTGCGCTCGATGCGCAGCTGGCAGCCGTTCCCCGACACGCGTCCGGCCCTGACGCGCGTGCGCGACGCCGGCATGAAGCTGGCGATCATCTCCAACACCGACCGCGACATCATCGAGCACAGCCTGCGTCACCTGGAGGTTCCGTTCGATCACGTGCAGGTGGCCGAGGACGTGAGCGCGTACAAGCCGGCGGACGAGGTCTTCCAGCGGGCGATGGAGCGGTTTGAGGTGGAGCCGTCGGAGGTCCTCCACGTGGCGTTCGGCTTCAAGTACGACATCGGACCCGCCCAGCGGCTGGGGTGCCAGACGGCGTGGATCAACCGCCATGCGGAGTCGGCTCCCGGCGAGGAGAAGCCGGACTTCGAGTGGCGCGACCTGTGGGGGCTGGCGGACCATGCCGAGTCGACCTCTGCCTGAGCTACCCGGAGTCGAGCACCGCTGGGTGGACGCCGGCGGAGTGCGGCTGCACGTGGCCGAGGCCGGCTCGGGGGAGCCGGTGGTGTGCGTTCACGGCTGGCCGCAGAACTGGTGGGAGTGGCGCGGGATCATGCCCGGCCTGGCCGAGCACTACCGCGTGATCTGTCCGGACCTGCGGGGCTTCGGCTGGTCGGAGGCGCCACGCAGCGGCTACGAGAAGAGCCAGTTCGCCACGGACATCGCCGCGCTGCTCGATGCCCTGCAGGTGCGTGACGTGCGGCTGATCGCGCACGACTGGGGCGGCGTGGCCGGCTTCATCCTCTGCCTCGAGCGGCCCGACCTCGTGAGGCAGTACCTGGCTTTGAACACCGCGCATCCCTGGCCGCGCCTCGAGGGCCGCCGCCTGCCGGACATGCGCCGCTTCTGGTACCAGTGGGTGATCTCCGCGCCACTGCTCGGGCAGGTGGCCGTGCGGCAGCTCGCGCGGCTGCCCGCGGAGCGCTCATACCTCATCAGCGGATCCAGCCGGGCATGGGACGAGCAGGACACGCGCGTGTTCCTCGGGCAGTTCGCCGAGCGAGCGCGGGCCTGGGCCTCGGTGCAGACGTACCGCACCTTCGTGACCCGTGAGCTGGCCGAGCTGGTGCGCGGCCGCTACCGCGACAAGCGCCTGCACGCGCGGACGCTGTGGCTGCACGGCACGGGCGACCCGGTGATCCAGCCGTTCATGCTCCAGGGCACCGAGCCCTACGCGGACGACCTGACGGTGGAGCTCGTGGACGGCGTGGGCCACTTCATCGCGGACGAGCGGCCGGATCTGGTGCTCGAGCGGGCGCTCAGCTTTTTCGGGGCGCGGACAGCCTGAAGGCCTTCGTGGTCCGCGTTGACGGCGCGGTGAAGGTGACCGTCGCGATCACCCGCAGGCGCTTCTTCTGGCGCAGCAGCTTGACGGCGGATCGGCGCAGCTTCGCATGCACGTTCGCGGTGTGTCCCGAGCTCACGCGGAAGTGTCGCTTGGTTCCCAGCCTGATCGTGCGCCGCGAGCCCGTGAGCTTGTAGGTGAGCACCACGCTGCCGGCGCACAGCTGAGCCCGTACCGCCGGGCACGTCACTCTCACCGCCACCGTGCCCCTGCGGCTCGCGCGCTGGCTGCGCACGCGCGCCCTCGGGCGCGCGAGCAGCACCTTGAACGAGCTGGCCGCGGGCGTGGGATCGGTGTTCCCCTGCGCGTCCACCGCCCGGACGGCGAACGCGTGCGCCCCGATGGACAGCACGCCGGTGGTGAACGGCGGTCCGCACGGCGTGAACGCGCTGCCGTCGAGGCTGCACTGGAACGTGGAGCCCGCCTTGCTCGAATGGAAGGAGAAGGCGGCGGTACGGACGTTGCCGCTGGCGGGCGGACCGGAGTCGATTGCCGTGTCCGGCAGCGCTGCCGCGACCGTGAAGGTGCCCTGCGCCGGGGTGGGGTCCGGCTGGCCCGACGCGTCCACAGCCTGTGCGCTGAACGTGTGCGCGCCGTTGCCGAGCGGCCCGCCGAACGGCTGTCC
This sequence comes from Thermoleophilaceae bacterium, assembly GCA_036378175.1. Taxonomy (GTDB): domain Bacteria; phylum Actinomycetota; class Thermoleophilia; order Solirubrobacterales; family Thermoleophilaceae; genus JAICJR01. The sequence continues at coordinate 29,940 of DASUWY010000071.1, read as the reverse complement.
CGGCGCGCACGCCGCGGAGGCGCCGCCGTCGATCGAGCAGCGGAACGTGGAGCCGGTCTCGCTCGAGGCGAAGTTGAAGGCGGGCGTGGGGCTTGGCGTGGTGAACGGGAAGCCGTCCACCGTGGTGTCAGGTGCCGGGTCTGCGCTGCTGAATTGCACGGCGAAGTTGCGCGTGATCCAGGACGGGTCGTTGTTCGGCTGGATCGAGCCGTTCAGCTGGTTGGTACCCCACACCGTGTGGGTGTTGGACGGGTCGGGGTCGGGGCTCATCCCTGAGTAGTCGCCCCAGCGGCAGCTCGGACCCTGGGCGCAGGTGAAGTCGTTGTCGATGGCCGCGCTCGGGCCGCCCACGCGCAGCTCGTTCACCATCGTGTCCGCGGCGGTGGCCGCATCGCGGGTCTGGGATCGCACCTCCACGAGGTGGAAGGCGCCGCCCACGTTGTACTGAATGCCCGCATCCGTGCCGTCCATCGCGGGCGACACCGCGGGGTTGAACACCGAGTTGGAGGGGTCCGTGATGGAGCCCTGCTGAAGCTTGGTCTTCGCCGTGCCGTCGAGCTCGTACCAGCGCACCTCGGCCCGCTTCCCGTCCGCGCTGCGGACGCTGTGCTGCGTCCAGATGTCGCCGTTCACGGCCACGGCCTGTGTCAGGCGGCCGTCCTGGGAATCGAGCGTGCTCGTGGTGCCGGGCTGCTGCACGTTCGGCGGCGGCGACCAGCTGCTCACTGGAATCGAGCTCGGGCCGCTGACGTTCGCGCTCGCGTCTACCGAGTAGAGCTTGATCGAGTTCTGCGTGCCGCCTCCCGTGGTGGCCACCACGTAGCCGGTGGTCGAGGACGTGGCGTCGGCGACATTCACGGGCACGGGTGTGAAGGCGCCTGTCAGAGGATGGCCGGTGGCTGGGGCGGCCGGGCAGTCATCGGGGACAGGCGTGCTGTCGGCGATCGGTGTGGCGTCAGGAGTGGGCGCCGTCCACAGCTGCGCGCCCAGGAACGGGCTCGCGTCCGAGCTGTCGGCGAACTCGTTCGTGCCGATCATCAGGTGCGTGCCATCGTGGCCGAGCTTCGGGTAGTCCTCGAACGGCGCGGCGGGAGTGGTCTGGTACACGCACCACTGCCCGGTTGGGTCGGCGGTCTTCGAAAAGCCGTAGACGAGCGACGCCAGGCCGGAATGGGAGCTGTCGGCCGGCTGCGCAACGTCTGCGGCGGCCACCAGCCAGCGGTCGGACGCGCCATCCCACTGCACCTGCACGTCGAACACGCTGTCGCCCGCGTCATCGTGCGTGTGGCCCTGCGCGAGCGGCAGGCCGTTGTTGATGAAGAAGGTCTGCAGATCGGCCGGGCTCCCCTGCGGCGCGCCCGTTTTGTCATAGACGGCGATCATCGAATTCACGATCTCGACGTAATTCGCGGGACCCACCGAACCGGTGGGATCCGGCGGCGTGTAGCCCGCCCAGGCGGCGTTGGAGGTGGAGGACAGGCCGTCGAACTGCACACCGCTGAAGAGCTGGGTGCGCGGCGCCGGAGACGCGTTCCGCGACGCGGGCGGCAGCACCCTGTCGGCTCGTTGCTTGGCGCGCTCGAGAGGAGCCGTCTCACGCGGGCGGGTGTCCAATGGGCTGCGCACGGGCGCACGCGCCAGCGCGACCCCCGGCGTGGCGAAGGCCGCGAAAGCTCCAATCGCCACGATCAGGCGCCGAGTCCGCACTGCCCTGAGTATGTCCTGAGCATCCGGGAATCGCCCACGTGCGTACCATCGGCGGCCGTGGAGAAGCACGTACACGCGAAGCATGAACACACCCACGGCCATTCCCATTCGCACGGGCATGACCACGCCCACGGGCATGACCACACGCACGGGCTCGTGGATGAGTCGATCAAGCGCTCGCGCGCCGGACTCCGCGCCGTGGGCGTCTCGCTGGCTGTGCTCGGCGTCACGGCCGCCGTGCAGGCCGTGGTGTTCGTGGCGTCCGGCAGCGTCGCACTGCTCGCTGACCTGATCCACAACGCGGGTGACGCCCTCACCGCGATTCCGCTCGGCATCGCGTTCCTGATGCACAGCCGCAGGGCCGAGGCGTATGCCGGGCTGGGCGTGGTGGGCGCGATCTTCATCAGTGCGGTGGTGGCCGGAGTGGAAGCAGTGCGCCGCCTGATCCACCCCAGCGCGCCCGACCACCTGGTGGCGCTCGCCATAGCGGGCGCGGTTGGAGTGGCCGGGAACTACGTGGCCGCGCTCGTGCGCACCCGCGCGGGAAGGCGGCTCGGCAGCGCCGCGCTGATCGCGGACGGCGCGCACGCGCGGGCGGACGCGCTGGTGTCGGCCGCCGTGGTGGTCACCGCGGGGGCGGTGGCGCTCGGTGCGACGGTGGCAGATCCGCTGATCGGCCTGGCAATCACGATCGCGATCCTGCGCATCACCTGGGAGTCCTGGGTAACGGTGCGCGAGGAGATCCGCGAGGAGGCCGCATGACGCGCGAAGAACTTGAGCTGCTCGACGCCTACTGGCGCGCCGCGAACTACCTGTCGGTGGGGCAGATCTACCTGCTCGACAACCCGCTGCTGCGCCGCCCGCTCGAGATCGGGCACGTGAAGCCGCGCCTGCTCGGGCACTGGGGCACCACGCCCGGGCTCAACCTCGTGTACGCCCACATGAACCGCGCGATCAAGCAGCGCGACCTCAGCGCGATCTTCGTGACGGGCCCCGGACATGGAGGGCCCGGGCTCGTGGCCAACACATATCTCGAGGGCACCTACACCGAGGTCTATCCCACGATCGGCCATGACGAGGAGGGGCTGCGGCGGCTGTTTCGCCAGTTCTCGTTCCCAGGCGGCATTCCGAGCCACGTGGCGCCGGAGACCCCAGGTTCGATCCACGAGGGCGGCGAGCTTGGCTACGCGCTGGTGCACGCGTACGGCGCCGCATTCGACAACCCCGACCTGCTCGTGTGCTGCGTGGTGGGCGACGGCGAGGCGGAGACGGGCCCGCTCGCCGCCAGCTGGCACTCCAACAAGTTCCTCGACCCTGCCACCGACGGCGCCGTGCTCCCGGTGCTGCACCTGAACGGCTACAAGATCGCCAACCCCACGGTGCTCGCCCGCATCCCGCGCGAGGAGCTCACGGCTCTGCTGGAGGGCTACGGCCACCGCCCCGTGTATGTGGAGGGCTCTGAGCCAATGGAGGTGCACGAGCGCATGGCCGCCGTGCTCGACGAGGTGCTCGACGAGATCCGCCAGATCCAGGAGCGCGCCCGCTCGGGTGGCCCGATCGAGCGTCCCCGCTGGCCGATGATCGTGCTCGTCACGCCGAAGGGCTGGACCGGGCCGAAGGAAGTGGACGGCGTGCCGGTTGAAGGAACGTGGCGCGCGCACCAGGTTCCGCTGGCTGCGCTTGCCGACCGGCCCGACCATCTTGCAGAGCTCGAGCGCTGGATGAAGAGCTACCGGCCGGAGGAGCTGTTCGAGGAGGACGGCGCTTTGAAGCCCGAGCTCGCGGCACTAGCCCCTGAGGGCGAGCGGCGCATGGGCGCCAACCCGTCCGCCAACGGCGGCCTCCTGCTGCGCGGGCTCGAGCTGCCGGACTTCAGGAAGTACGCGGTGGACGTGCCGGCGCCCGCCCGCACCTCCAGCGAGGCCACACGCGTGCTGGGCCAGTTCCTGCGCGACGTGGTGCGCATGAACGGCGACCACTTCCGCATCTTCGGCCCCGACGAGACGGCGTCGAATCGGCTGAACGCGGTGTTCGACGCCACCAACCGCCAGTGGGACGCGGAGACGCTGCCGACGGACGACCACCTGGCACCCGAGGGGCGCGTGATGGAGGTGCTCAGCGAGCACATGTGCCAGGGCTGGCTCGAGGGCTACCTCCTCACCGGCCGGCACGGTCTCTTCAACTGCTACGAGGCGTTCATCCACATCGTCGACTCGATGTTCAACCAGCACGCCAAGTGGCTGAAGGTCACGCGCGACATTCCCTGGCGGCGGCCGATCGCCTCGCTCAACTACCTGCTCAGCTCGCACGTGTGGCGGCAGGACCACAACGGGTTCTCCCACCAGGACCCCGGCTTCATCGACCACGTGGTGAACAAGAAGGCCGAGATCGTGCGCGTGTACCTGCCGCCGGACGCGAACTGCCTCTTGTCGGTGGCGGATCACTGTCTGCGCAGCCGCAACTACGTGAACGTGATCGTGGCCGGCAAGCAGCCGGCGCTCGACTATCTGACGATGGAGCAGGCGGTGGCGCACTGCACGCGCGGGATCGGCATCTGGGACTGGGCCTCGACGGACGAGGGCGACGAGCCGGACGTGGTGCTCGCCTGCGCCGGCGACATTCCCACCCTTGAGACGGTGGCGGCCGCGGCGATGCTGCGCGAGTGCTTCCCGGAGCTGCGCGTGCGCGTGGTGAACGTGGTGGACCTGATGCGCCTGCAGCCGGACAGCGAGCACCCACACGGGATGTCCGACTCGCACTTCGACGCTCTGTTCACGCCGGACAAGCCGGTGATCTTCGCCTACCACGGCTACCCGTGGCTGATCCACAGGCTCACCTACCGGCGCACCAACCACAGCAACCTGCACGTGCGCGGCTACAAGGAGGAGGGCACCACCACCACGCCCTTCGACATGGTCATGCTCAATGACATGGACCGCTTCCACCTCGTGATCGACGTGATCGATCGCGTGCCTCAGCTCGGCACGCGCGCGGCCCACGTGCGCCAGCGCATGGTGGACACACGGCTCGAGAAGCGCGCCTATACGCGCGAGGTGGGCGACGACGCACCCGACGTGCGCGACTGGGTGTGGCCGTTCGACGGCGTGCCCCCGGAGGCCGCCACCGACGCCCAGCGCGGCTCGCGCGCGTAACGCCTTGCGCGTGCTCGTGGTGAACGCGGGCTCGAGCAGCGTGAAGCTGCGGCTGCTCGCTGCCGACGACGAGCTCGTGGCCGAGCGCGACCTGGACGCACCTCACAGCCAGGTGGACGACGACGCGCTGGTGGCGGCGCTCGACGGGCTCGACGCGGACGTGGTGGGACACCGGGTGGTGCACGGCGGCACCGTTTTTCGCGAAGCGGTGCGCGTGGACGACGGGGTGCTGCGCGAACTGCGCGGGCTGGTGGACCTGGCCCCGCTTCACCAGCCGAAGTCGCTTGCGGCGCTCGACGCGGTGTCGCGTGCTCTGCCGGACGTGCCGGCCGTGGCGTGCTTCGACACCGCGTTCCACTCAACTCTCCCGGAGGCGGCCTACACGTATGCGATCCCCGCGGCGCTGCGCGAGCGCTTCGGCGCGAGGCGCTACGGCTTCCACGGCCTGTCGCACGCGTACGCGTCGCGGCGGGCGGCGGAGATGGTCGTCGGCGCGTCCCGGATCGTCACCTGCCACCTGGGGGCCGGCGCGTCACTCTGCGCCGTGCTCGACGGCCGCTCGGTCGACACAACGATGGGCTTCACGCCGCTCGAGGGCCTGGTGATGGCCACCCGCTCGGGCAGCGTGGACCCCGGGCTTCTGCTGTGGCTCTTGGAGCGGGACCGCATGACAGAGCCGGAGATGGCCGCCGCTCTTGAACACGAGTCGGGGCTGCTGGGGCTGGCGGGAACCGCGGACATGCGCGAGGTGCTGGAGCGCGACGACGAGCGGGCGCGACTGGCGCTCGAGGTCTACGTGCACCGGCTGCGGGCGGGAATTGCCGCGATGGCCGCCTCGCTCGGCGGGGTCGATGCGCTCGTGTTCACGGGCGGCGTTGGGGAGAACTCGGCGCGGGTGCGGGAGCTGGCCTGCTCGGGCCTCGGCTTCCTTGGGGTGCCGCCCGACCACGTGCTCGTAATCCCCGCGCGCGAGGACCTCGAGATCGCCCGCCAGGTGCGGCAGTTGCCCAACTAGCTGTTGCAGGAGAACAGCTAGTTGGGATCGCTCACCAGAAGGAGGGCGGTCCAGCCCTTCAGCGACAACCGCCGGCGCTCAACCAGCGGCGCGAACGCCGCGGAAACCTCATCCGCCTCGTGATCGAGCAACCCGGACGCGATCACCACACCGGGTCCACCCCTCATTGCTTCCGTAAGCGCCAAGAGCAGGGGGCGCATCAGGTTGGCCGCCACCACAGAAGCCACGGGCGGAGCCCCCGACCGCAGATCGAACCGCTCCACCCCATCCAGCACAATGCCGTTAGCACGCGCGTTCAGCAGGGTGGCCTCCACAGCCAGCCGGTCCGAGTCATAAGCCCGCACCGGCGAGAAGCCGAGCTTCGAAGCCGCGATCGCGAGCACGCCCGACCCGCAGCCCAAGTCGGCAAACGACCCGCGCGCGGGCAAGTCCAGCATCAGCTCGAGGCACAGCCTCGTCGTCGGATGCGTGCCGGTGCCGAACGCCCGCCCCGGATCGATCACCACCTCGGTCACCGCGGGTCGCACCGCCGGCTCCTCCCACGGCGGCCGCACCCACAGCTTCCCCGCCACGAGCACCGGCACGTGGTAGCGCTTCCAGCGCTCCTCCCAGTCGTCCGGCACCTCCTCGCCGCGCACCTGCACGCGAGCGCCGCCCACCTCCGCCTCGCCGTCCGGGAACGTTGGCAGCTCGCCGGGCGCGCCGTACAGCGCGAACTCCACAAAGCCGTCTCCGTCCACCTGCTCGAACCCCTCCGGCGCGATTTCCAGCAGCGCCGCGAGCACCTGCTCCGCGGCGTCGGCGGGCGCCCGGATCGCCAGGCGGATCAGCTGAGGGCCCGCCTGACGCGGGCGAACAGCGACTCGTCGCTGTGATCGGTGAGGTTCTCGTCCCCGAGAGACGCGGAGAACTGCTCGAGCAGGTTGCGCTGCTCGGAGTTCAGCTTGCGCGGGATCACCACGTTCACCACCACGCGCTGGTCGCCTCGGCGGCCGCGGCGGAGCGACGGCATGCCTCTGCCGCGCAGCGTGACGACGGAGCCGGGCTGCGTGCCGGGCTCGATCTCGATCTCCTCGTCGCCGTCGAGCGTGGGCACAGTCACGCGCGCGCCGAGCGCGGCCTGAGGCGCCGGCAGGTCGATCACCGACACGAGGTCGTTGCCGTCACGCACAAAGCGCTCATCGGGCGTCACGTGCACCAGCACGTAGAGATCGCCCGCGCGGCCCCCGCGCTCGCCTGCGTGGCCTCGCCCGCCGAGCCGGATCCGCTGCTCGTCCGCGATGCCTGCGGGAATGTCCACCTCGAGCGTGCGCCGCGTGGCCACCCTGCCCCGGCCGCCGCACTCCCCACACGGCTCCACGGCGATCCGCCCGTCGCCGCCGCACACGTCGCACACGTGCGAGCGCACGAGCTGCCCGAACGCCGTGCGGGTGACGCTGCGGAGCTGGCCGGTGCCGCCGCAGCGGTCGCATTCCCTGATTGGAGTGCCGGGCTCGGCGCCGTTGCCGTGGCAGTGCTCGCAGGTGTCCACCACGTCGTACTGGACGGTGGCCTGCGTGCCGCGCGCCGCGTCCGCGAGCGAGACCTCCACGGACACCGCCACGTCGCCGCCCTGCGCGGGCCCGCCCGCGGCTCCGCTGAAGCCGCCGAACGGATCGCCGCCGCCGAAGAACGCGTCGAAGATGTCGGCGAACGAGCCGAACCCGCCGAAGCCGGACTCGAAGCCCTGCGCACCGAGCCCCTCGTGCCCGTAGCGGTCGAACACGGCGCGGCGCTCGGAGTCGGACAGGATCTCGTAGGCCTCGGCGGCCTCCTTGAACTTCTCCTCCGCCTCCGGGTCGTGCTTGTTCACGTCCGGATGAAGCTCGCGGGCGAGCTTCCGGAAAGCCTTCTTTATCTGTTGCTCGTCCGCGTCCCGCGGCACGCCGAGGACGTCGTACGGATCACGCTTCGTTGACGCCATACCAGGGAGCGAGGGTAGCGGTCACACGGGATCCGGCGAGCGGCTGGGCGTGGCTGGCAAGGACGCAGGGTCGAAGCCGTATGCAAATACGGCGAGACACGAGGACGTCGCCAGGCGCGGCCGGACGCCGCCGGATCAGCCGCCGCCGTAGGCGACGATGAGATCGGTGAGGACGCCCACCATGAAGCCGGCCGAGAGAAGCCACAGCCCGAGCTCTCGATGGCCCAGGCGGCGCATGCCCTGCCACACCTCGCCGATCACGTAGAGGATCGCGCCGCCGGCGACGGCGTAGAAGAGCAGCTCGACCGGCTGCGAGGTCACTCCATAGCCCACCACCGAGCCGAGGAAGGTGGGCGCGCCGGCCACGAGACCGGCGAGGCCCAACCAGCGCCACGACGGGGTGACGGCGCCGAGTGGCCCCACGATGCCGAACCCCTCGGTGGCGTTGTGGAGCGCGAAGCCCACGATCAGGACGGTGGCCAGACCGATCTCACCTGCGCGCGCGGAGACCCCGATGGCGAGGCCCTCAGCGAAGTTGTGCAGGCCGATGGCGGCGGCGATGGTCATCCCGGTACGCAGCGACGCCGCACGCGCCGCGGACGCGTCCATCGCGATGCCCTCCACCCAGCCGGGCGCCACCGTCTCCGCCCCCGCTGAGCCGCCGGCGACCGGAGGACGCGGCGGCGCCTTGGGGCGCATGCGGCGCTCGACGGTGGCCAGGCCGGCGCTGCCTATGGCGAAGCCGCCCCCGAGCAGGAGAGCCATCGCGGCCGCGTGGCCGAAGCTCCCGTTGCTGTCCTTGAAGTCCGTGACGGCCGACTCGACGATCTCAAAGCCGTGCGACAGCACGTCCACGAAGATGAATGCGAGCACACCGACCGCGAACATCGCCAGGGCCACACGACCACGCGTGTTGAGGACCTGCAGGCGCCCGACCGGGAGTCCCAGAAAGATCGTGAACCCCGCCAGAGCGCCGAGGAGAACTGTCTCGGCAAACGACATGACGCGCCCTTAGGTTACCCTAAGTCCGACCTTCCCAGTCGGACTAAGCGCGGCGATGTAGGCGTGCCTACTTGACGGTCAGCGTGCCCTGCATCCCGGCCGCCCTGTGGCCGTCCACCGGGCAGTAGAACGTGTAGGTGCCGGGCTTCAGCGCGACGGTGACGGTGGACTTCCCGCCCTTCGTCACCGTGTTGCCAACCTGCTGCACCCCGTTCCCGGTCACCGCCACTCCATGCGGCAAAGACGAGGGATTGTCCATCGTGATCGTGACCTTTCCCGCCTTCGCGGACAGCGACTTCTTGTTGAAGGCAAGCTGCGTGGGGCTCGCTGAAATGCTCAGGTTCGTGGTGGCTCCGCCGCCGGACGAGCCTGAGGCGGCCGGCGCGGGGGTTGAGCTGGCGGTGGACGTCTTGCTGCCGCCTCCGCCGCCACATCCGGCAATGGCGAGCGCCGCCGCGGCAGCGCCGAGGACCAGTAACTTCGGCATGCGGGTCAACTTCCAACCTCCTGATCGGGTACCGAGGTAGACGCGCCGAGGCAGCGCCTTCTTCCCCCGGGGGCCCCGTCAGGCCGACTCGGGCAGCCCGTTTCGCTCGAGCCAGAGCGCGGCCTGCGTGCGGTCCGTCACCCCGAGCTGCGCGAACACCTGCGTGAGGTGAGCCTTGACCGTCTTCTCGCTAATCTCGAGCCGCCGGGCGATCAGCTTGTTCGGCAGCCCCTCGCCCACAAGCTGAAGCACCTCGCGCTCGCGCGCCGAGAGGTTCACGGCGGGGCGCTGGCCAGTGCGGGCGGCGAGCACCTCGTGCGCCGCACGGGGCGAGAGCGGCGACTCGCCGCGGGCGGCCGCGTGCACGCCTCGCACGAGCTCGTCCGGATCCGCGTCCTTCAGCAGGTAGCCGATCGCTCCGGCGTCGAGCGCGTCGAGGATGCGCTCCCGTGCCGAGAGCGAGGTGAGCACCACCACGCGAGCCTCCGTGCCGCTCGCCAGCAGCCGGCGCGTGGCCTCGGCGCCTCCCATGCCGGGCATGGATAGGTCCATCAGCACCACGTCCGGGCGCTCCCGCTCCGCCACCTCGAGCGCCTCCTCGCCATTGGCGGCGGTGCCCACCACCTCGATCTCAGGATCGCCCTCGAGCAGCTCCGAGAGGCCCGCGCGGACCAGCGCGTGGTCGTCCACGATCATCACCCCGATCACCGCAGCGGCACCTCCACGCGAAGGAGCGCGCCGCCCGCGGCGCCTGGCACCAGCTCGAGCCCGCCGCCGGATTCCACCAGCAGGTCGCGCAGCAGCGCCAGCCCAAAGTGTCCTTCCACCGGGCCCTCCGCACTGCCGGCCGCCGGGAGGCCGAGCCCGTCGTCCTCCACCTCCACCACGGCGTGGGTGCCGGTCGCGGAAAGCCGGATCGTCGCGTTCTGCGCCGCGGCATGCTTCACCACGTTGCGCGCCCCCTCGCGCGCCGCGCGGTACACGAGCTCCTCGGTCTTGGGGCTCAGCGGCTCGTCGATGCCCATCTCGAGCGTGGTGGATACCCCCTGCCGCTCGAGCTGCACGGCCACGTCCGACAGCGCGGAGCCGAGATCGGTCCCGTGGAGTCCGCCCGGGTAGAGGTCCACGAGCAGGGAGCGCAGCTGGTGCACCGCACCGCGCAGCTCACTCGAGGCGCCCTCGGCCACGGACGCGGGCACAACGTCCTTCTTCGCCGCCGCCGACAGGCCGTAGGACACGCCCGTGAGATCCTGCACCACGCCGTCGTGCAACACCGCGGCGAGCCGGCGCCGCTCCTGGTCTGACGCGTCCACGGCGCGACGCAGCAGCGCCTCACGCTCCTCGCCGGCGCGCCGGACGCGCCGCACGAGCGAGCGGGCCAGCGGCAGCTGGAAGAACTGGAGAAGGAGCAGCCCGCCGATCAGCGCGGGCGCGAAGGTGAGCCAGAGGCGACGGCTGCTGGCGGTCACGGAGCTCTGCTTCTCGTACGCCTCGAACATCAGCTTGCGGCCGGCCGGCCCGCTGATCCCGGTGTACACCTCGATGAGCTTCCCCTGCCCGCGCTCGAACCGGTTCTCCGGACGCGAGAGGTCGCTCACCTCCGCCTCGAGGCCGCGGTTTGCGATCACCGCCTGATCGTCCGGAGCCAGCGCGTAGCGGTCCCCCACCAGGCGCGACTCGTCGGAGTAGACGATGTGGCCGTCCGCGGTCCAGACCTTCACGCGCACGATCGGTGGCTGCAGAACGCTCGAGCGCATGATCCGGTCGAACCGAGCGAGCGCCGCGGGGTTTCCGCGCAGCAGGGCCGGCGTGAGGTTGGGCTCCACCACACCGCGGGCGGCGATCCGGGTGTTGTTCTTCGCGTCCCTCAGCGCCTGGGTGTTGCCGGCGTGGCGCAGGAGCTCCACACCCGCGAAGCCGAGCAGGGCAACGATCGCGAGGCCCGAGAGCGCGAACTGGAGCACCGCCGAGCGTCCCGAGCCGAACTCGGGAAGGCGCGGACGCCGCGGGGCCGACTGGGTGGGACCTTGCGCCTCCCTCTCCCGCGTGGGAATGGCGACAGACATGCGAGTCATATTCCGGCAACACGACGATAGCCCGAGATCTCACGTTCGTCGTAGGACCAAGGTCCAATTGAAAGCTCGACCGCGCTGAGGCCAATCTGATCGCCACAGTCCCGAACCACAGAAGGAGAACCCCCAATGACCCAGCGATCCAGAAGGCTTCTCGCACTGCTCGCCGCCTCGGCGGCAATGTCCGCCGCCGCGCTCCCAGCGGCCCAGGCGAAGAACGGCGCCGACGACCCGGTGAACCACGACGTGAACGACGACAACGGCGGCCTCGTGGTGAACCAGGCGCCCGGCGCGGACGACCCGGCGAACCACGACGCGAACGACGACCGGAAGACGCGCGCGCGCAAGGCGGAGGCGCGTCACCACCACCGCCACGGGCGGCATCACCGCCGGCACGACGGCTGACGGCGACGGCTACTCGTCGTAGAGCTCTCCCACGAAACGGGAGAGCTCTGCGGCTGCCTGCCGCACGCTGCCTATCGCCTGGGCGTAGTCCATTCGCACCGGTCCCACCACGCTCACCGCGCCCAGGTTGCGGCTCGCGAGGCCGTAGTTGGCGGCCACGATGCTGAGCGATTGCAGCGCAGGCGCGCTGTTCTCGTGGCCGATCCGCAGGTACACGCGTGGCTCCGCAAGCGCCTCGCGCATCAGGGAGAGCAGCGCCACCCGCCGTTCCAGCAGCAGCATCAGATCGTCGATCTGAGACAGCTCCTGCACGCGGTCCTCGGACAAAAGCCGCGCGGCGCCCTCCACGAACAGCGTGTCCTCCGCACTCTCCTCGAGCTCGGTGAAGGCGGGCGCGAGGGTGGCGAGGAAGGCGCGCTCGTGCGCCCCGAGCCCGGGATCCGCGAGCTTCGCGGGAATCATCCGCGCGCCCAGCGCCATTCCGCCCAGGGCCTCGTTGAGGTACTCGCCGGCCCAGTCAATGAGCCCCGGGTCGACCGGATGGTCGTACGAGATAACGCGCTTGGTCACCCCGCCCGTGGAGGTGATCACCACCACCATCGCCACCTGCGGCTGCAGCAGGAGCACCTCGATGTGGCGAATCGTGGTGGTGCCGAGCGGCGGCGCCGACACGATCGCCAGCAGGTTGGTGACCTGCGAGAGCTGCTCGGTGGTGGCCCGGAGCGTCTCCTCCACCTCGCGCCGGATCACGGTGAGCCGGAAGTCGCGGCGCGGTACCGGGAGCCTGCCCTCCTCGAGCAGCTCGTCCACGTAGTAGCGGTAGCCGGAGTCGGTGGGCACGCGGCCCGCGGACGTGTGCGGATGCTGAAGCAGGCCCAGCTCCTCGAGCTTCGCCAGCTCCGCTCTGATCGTGGAGGGGCGCCACGGCAGGTTCGCCTGCTCGGCGAGCCATTTCGAGCCGACGGGCTGGCCGTGCTCGACGTGGGTCTCCACGACCTTCCTCAATACCTCCGCCTGTCGGTCGCTGAGCTCCATCTGAATCATTGTGATTGTGATCGCGGCGAGCTGGGAACGCCCCGTCTGTGCATCGCAAGTGGTGGACCCTGCTCGTGGTCTGCGTGGCCACGTTCATGCTGCTGCTCGACATCACGATCGTGAATGTCGCGCTGCCCTCCATCGAGAAGTCGCTTCACGCGAGCTTCGAGGATCTGCAGTGGGTGGTTGACGCCTATGCCCTAACGCTAGCCGCGCTGCTCCTCACCGCGGGCTCGCTGGCTGACCTGCTCGGGCGCAAGCGCGTGTTCCTGCTCGGGATCGGCGTGTTCACGGCGGCGTCGCTCGTATGCGGCCTCGCCACCTCGCCGTTGATGCTGAACATCGCGCGCGCGTCACAGGGAGTGGGCGGCGCGGTGATGTTCGCCTGCTCCCTGGCGCTGCTGGCACAGGAGTTCCGCGGGCGCGAGCGCGGGACCGCCTACGGCGTGTGGGGCGCGACCATCGCGGCGGCCGCGGCCGTGGGGCCGCTCGTGGGCGGCGGGCTCACCGAAGGGCTCGGCTGGGAGTACATCTTCTTCATCAACATCCCGGTGGGCGCGGTGGCGATCGCGCTCGGCGCGCTGCGGCTCACGGAGTCGCGCGACGACGAGGCGCGGGGCATCGACTGGGCCGGCCTCCTCACCTTCTCCGCGAGCCTGTTCCTGCTCGTGCTCGCCCTCATCCGCGGCAACGCGGAGGGCTGGGGCAGCGCGCCCATACTCGCGGAGCTCGTGGGCGCGGCGGTGCTCTTCGCAATCTTCCTCGTGGCCGAGCTGCGCCAGGAGCGGCCGATGTTCGACCTCTCGCTGTTCCGCAAGCCCACGTTCCTCGGCGTGTCGCTCGTGGCGTTCACGCTCTCCGCCTCGCTGTTCGCGATGTTCCTCTACATCACGCTCTACCTGCAGAACATCCTCGGCTACTCCCCGCTCCAGACCGGCATTCGCTTCCTGCCGGTCACGGGGATCGGCCTCGTGATCGCGCCGCTGGCGGGACGGCTGGCGTCGCACATGTCGCCGCGCTGGTTCCTCGGCGGCGGGGTGGCTCTGGTGGCCATCGGGCTGTTCCTGATGCACGGCGTGTCGGCCACCTCGTCGTGGATCGAGCTCCTCCCCGGCCTCGTGGTGGCGGGCGCCGGCGTGGGAATCGCCAACCCCGCGCTCGCGCAGGTGGCGGTGGGCGTGGTGCCGCCCGCGCGAAGCGGCATGGCGTCCGGCATCAACAACACCTGCCGGCAGGTGGGGATCGCCACCGGCATCGCCGGCCTTGGCGCGGTGTTCCAGCACGAGGTGCAGACGAAGGCCGCGCAGCTTCACAGCCAAGCCCCGCAGGCGGCTCACGAGGCCTTCGCCAGCGGGCTGAACGAGATCCTGATCGTGGGCGGCATCGTGGCGGCGGTGGGCGCGCTGATCGGATTCGCGCTCGTCCGCCAGCACGACCTGGCGGAGGGCACCGCTCACGCTGACGCCGTTGCGCCAGCTTGAGCCGCCGCACTTGACACCGGATCGTGCCTCGCGGAGGGTGGGATCGCGCTGTTTTTCTTGAGCGTTCGACGTTATGTCAGCGATCTGACAGCGCGGGCTCGTAACCCAATCAGGAGGTTTCGATGAGACGCGCGATCTTCGCGCTCACGCTGGTGGCTGCGCTGGCCTTCGCAGCACCGTCTTTTGCCGACAGCGGCAAGCTGAAGGTCAACCCGTTCGTGTTCGATCCAGACGGAACCGGAATCATCGTGTCCGCCTGGGACGCGCACGCCGGTCTGCCTGACGCGGGTGGTTCGGACCACGGTCTCGTTCTTCAGAAGAACGGGCTCACGGCCACCAACGCATCCGCGGGCGCCACGGTCACGGGCGCCGAGGGACAGACGCTGACCGAGATCGGCTTCGACGTGACCGGACACTGCGGCGCCGGTTCGCCGCGCTTCGACGTGTTCGACCAGAACGGGATCGATCACTTCTTCGGCTGCATCTACGGCGTTCACACGCCGGTGCCGGGCGCGCCCGACTGGCAGCGCGTGCGCCAGAGCGGCGCGGACGCGTTCCCGCCGATGCTGCCCAGCGACACCATCTCGGCGATCTACATCGTCGCCGACGAGGGAACCGATCAGGGCACCGGACAGAGCGTGGTCGACAACGTCGACGTTAATGGGACGCTCGTCGGGAAGCCGGGCAACTCGAAGTAGGGGTAAGGAGTAAGGAGGCCGTTCTCCGTGAGCGGCCTCCTCCTTCGCCGCGCTTACAGCAGCAGTAAGGGGTTGGGTTCCGTTTGGCAGCAACCTCGGGGCCGCCCTTATTGCTGCAGTAGGCGTGCCGACCCACCGCGGTGTCCCCCGGAGAAGGCCCTCCCTACTCCGTCCCCTACTCCCTACCCAGCGAGCGTCAGCTCCGCCTCGGCATTGCGGATGATCCTGTTCTCCCCCTGCTCTGCCTCAAGCGCCAGAACAACCTCGTTGCCGCTCGCGCGGGTGACCGTTCCGGTGACACGTATCTCCTGCTCGGGGAAGCCCATTCCGCGGAACTGAACCGACAGGCGCTTGAGCGAGCGCACATCGCCTTCCACGCCCACGATCGCCGCGCGGGCCACCAGCGCCATCCCGTAGAGCCCGTGCAGGATCGAGCCCGGCAGCCCTACCGCCTTGGCGAACTCGGGGTCGATGTGGATCGGGTTGAAGTCGCCGGACGCGCCCGCATAGCGGTGCGGCAGGTACTTGTCCGGCGTCACCTTCAGCTCCGGGATGCGGTCGCCCTCCTTCAACCCGCCCTCACGATGTTCGTCCACGTGCCGCGCACCGTCTCCTCCCCGTCCTGATTCGTGGATACCGACTCGAACACGAAGAACTGCATTCCCGCGCGCTCATAGAGATCCTTGACGGTGGTGGTGGTCGTGATCGTGTCGCCCGAGCACACCGGCTCCCCCCACACGAACTCCTGACTACCGTGCAGCATGCGGGCGAGGTCGATCCCGAGCTCCGAGTCGAGCACGCCCTGCGCGACCGAGCCCGCCGAGTAGACCACAGCGAACATCGGCGGTGCCACGACGTCGCGAAAGCCGGCCGCACGGGCCGCGTCGCGGTCGTGGTGCACCGGAGCCTGGACGCCGATCGCGTTCGCGTACTCGCGGATCTTCTCCCGCCCCACCTCGTACTCGAACGGCGGGTAGGACTTGCCCTTCTTGCTCTCGTCGATCGCCATCTACTCAGCGCTCGCGAAGAACACCGCGGCCATGTCCTCGTCGCCGTGCCCCTGGTCCACAGCACGGCGGAAGTTCTCCGCCGCGGCGCCCGCCACTCGCATGTCCGCGTGGTGGCGCTCGGCCGCCTCCAGCACGAGCTCGAGGTCCTTCAGCGCGAGCTTCAGCGGGAACGAGGTGGGGAACTCGCGCTTGATCATCATCGGGCCCTTCATCTGGGCATAGGGCGAGCCGGTGGGCCCGTCGATCGCCTCGAGGAAGCGCTCGGGCTCCACACCCAGCCGCTCTGCGAGGGCGACCGTCTCGGCCAGGTCGCCCAGCAGTGACAGCAGCCAGTTGTTGATCACCAGCTTGAGCCGTGTGCCCGCGCCCGCCTCACCCAGCCGAACGGTCTTCGAGCCGATCGCGTCGAACACCGGCTCGCATGTGTCGAGCGCGGCGTCCGGGCCGGAGGCGAGGACGGTGAGCTCTCCCTTCTCCGCGGGCGCCTTGGTGCCGAGCACGGGCGCGTCGACGTAGGTCACCCCGCGCTCCTCGGCGAGCTGCGCCAGCCGCTCGGTGGCCGCGATGCCGACGGTGCTCGCCTGCAGCCACACCGCGTCGTCGCGCATCGCCTGAAGCGCTCCGCCGTCAACCATCACGCTCTCCACCGCGCTGCCGTCGGCCAGCATCGTCACCACGATGTCCACGCCGTCCACCGCATCGGCCGGCGAGCCCGCAACCGGCAGCCCAAGCTCCTCGGCCTTCTCCCGCGTGCGATTCCAGGCGCGCGTGTGGAGTCCCCCGCCGGCGATGTTCCTCGCCATCGGGCCGCCCATGATGCCGGTGCCGAGGACGGCAACGCTGGGCTGGCCGGGACTCACCCGCTGATTGTTATCAGCCGCCAGGGATCGGTGCGGAGAAGCCCGTCGATCTCGTCGGGCGGGACGGGCCGGGAGAACAGATACCCCTGTGCGAGCTCGCAGCCGAGCTTCCTCGCGCCGCGAAGCTGCTCCTCCGTCTCCACCCCTTCGGCGACCACACGGGCACCGAGCGCCCGGGACATCTCGGCTATCGCGGAGACGATTGCCGCATCGCGCCCGCTCGTGCCGAGCTCCGCGACGAAGGAGCGATCGATCTTGAGGAACGACAGCGGGAAGCGCTTCACGTAGCCGAGCGAGGAGTAGCCGGTGCCGAAGTCGTCGAGCACGAGCCTCACTCCGAGCGCCTCGAGCGCATGGAGCGTGGCGGCCACCGCGACGGTGTCCTTCACGAGCACGCTCTCGGTGATCTCCAGCGCGATCTGGCGCGGGTCCACGCCTGTGTCCTCGATCGCCCGGGCGACGGAGGCCGCGAGGTCGCGCTCCGCGAGCTGGCGTACCGACAGGTTCACCGAGACCACCAGTGGCGGCTCTCCCGGGCGCGCCATCTGCCGCCAGCGCACGCCCTTGGTCATCGCCTCGCGCAGCACCCAGTCCCCGAGCGGCACGATGAGCCCGCTCTCCTCGGCCACCGGGATGAAGTCGAGCGGCGGCACGATGCCACGCTGCGGGTGGTGCCAGCGCAGCAGCG
This sequence comes from Thermoleophilaceae bacterium, assembly GCA_036378175.1. GTDB lineage: Bacteria > Actinomycetota > Thermoleophilia > Solirubrobacterales > Thermoleophilaceae > JAICJR01. Next base: position 12,365 of record DASUWY010000071.1, on the reverse strand, counting down.
CCTCCACCGCCACGATCCTGCCGCTGTCGATGTCGATCGCGGGCTGGTAGACGAGCCGCATCTCGCCGTTCTCGACGGCGCGCCGGAGGTCCGCCTCCACCTGCAGCCGCCGCACGGCGCTCGCGCGCATGTCGGCGTCGAACACCTCGAAGCGCGCCCGGCCACGCTCCTTCGCCTGGTACATGGCGGCGTCGGCGTCGCGCAGCAGGGTGTCAGGCGCGTCGTGCCCCGGGGTGGGAAGCGCCACACCGATGCTCGCGGTGACGAAGTGCTCGGCGCCCGCGATCTGGAGCGGCCGCGCGAAGCACTGCTGCACCCGCGCCGCGATCTCGATCGCCTCCTCCTCCTCCGCCACGTCCTCGCACAGCAGCACGAACTCGTCGCCGCCGAAGCGCGCCACCGTGTCGTCCACCCGCACGGACTCCGCGAGCCGCGGCGCGAGCACCTTGAGCAGCTCGTCGCCCGCCTCGTGGCCGAGGCTGTCGTTCACGACCTTGAAGTTGTCGACGTCGAGGAAGAGGACGGCGAGCGTCGTGTCCTTGCGGCGGGAGCGGGCGAGCGCGTGCTGCAGGCGGTCGCGGAAGAGCGCGCGGTTGGGGAGCCCGGTGAGCGGGTCGTGGAGCGCCTGGTGGCGGGTCTCCGCCTCGGTGATGCGGCGCTCGATGGTGGCTGCCAGCACGTTCGCCACCGACTGGAGGAAGTTCACGTCGTCTGCGCTGAAGTGGCGGCGCTTGCGCGAGTGCGCGGCCACCACGCCGAACGCCGTCTCGCGCCCGCGGATCGGCACGGCGATCCCGCTGACCGCGCCCTGCTCGCGCAGCAGCTGCGCTCCGCGGAAGCGTTCCTCGGTGGCGTAATCCTCCACCACCATGGGCGTCTGCTCCCTGATCGCCGTCGCCGTCTGGGAGGAGTCGTCAAGCGGCACCTTCAGGCTGCCGATGGCCCCGGGCGGCCACCCGATCCCAGCACGCATCAGCACCTGCTCCTCTCCGGGCAGGTACTCGAGCACCGTCACGAGCTCGACCGCGAGCGTTTCGCTCACCATCCCCACCGTCTCGTTGAGCAGCGGCGTGAGCGCGACGTGCGACAGTGCGCGCTGCCCGATCTCCGACACGGTGGCCTGCTGCGCCGCGCGCTGACGCAGGCGCGTCCAGCTGGAGCGCAGCGCGATCCGCATGCGCATCACGAGCACTGCCACGGCGAGCTCGGTGGACGCGACGAACGCCCAGCGGAGCGCCTCGTCGGCGCCCAGGCCGAACTGGCCGTGCACGCGCACGTGCACTCCGGCGAGCGCCGCGCCGCACGCGGCGATGGCGAGCCCGATCTGGACCAGCGACTGCCGTGTGTCGAGGAACGCCGCCGTGTTCGGCACCGCCCAGAGGAACAGGAACGCGATTGGAGCGTCCGCCTGGCCGCTGGCGTAGATGGCGCCGGCCACCAGGAAGGTGGTCGTGGCGATCACTCCCTGCACCGCGATCCGCGGCACCCGGAAGAGGCCCCACGTGAGCACCGGGAAGAGCACCGTGCAGATGCCGATCATGAGAATGACCCAGCCGCGCCGCATCAGGGGGTCGTCGGTCAGGAGCGCCCAGGCGAGCGCAAGGCCGTTCGAGGCCAGGCAGAACCCAGCCATGAGCGCCGCCGTGACGGCGTGGCGCTTGGAAAATCCGGATCGACCCTGCATCCCCCGGGTGATCGGCCGGGGGGATGCGCCGTTTAGTGGCTACGCCCTAGGTCGAATGCGCGAGCTGCCGCGTGGCGGTGAGCTCGACCTCCTCGTCGAGCCGCGCCATCAGCCGCCGCACCTCGTCCGCGGTATCCGGGTCGAGGCGGCCACGATCGTCGATGTGCTCCGCCGCGAAGGGCAGCTCGAGCGACTCCACGAGCACGCGCGTGCGGGTGCTCAGGAGCACCTGGCGGAGATGGAGTTGGGCGCGGCCCGTGCCCGCCGGTCCGCCCGAGGCGCCCATGATCAGCGCGGGCTTGCCCGCCAGAGGGGACTTCATCGCGGGTCGCGAAACCCAATCGATGGCGTTCTTGATGTAGCCGGGCACCGACCAGTTGTACTCCGGGGTGACGATGAGCAGGGCGTCGGCGCACTCCAGCGCGTTGCGCAGCTCGGTGGCCGCCGCGGGCTCGGGTCCGCCGCCGTAGTGCTCGTCGAGGTCGGCGTTGTAGAGCGGCAGCTCGGCTATGTCGATGAGCGTGACCTCCGCGTCATCCGGCGCGAGCTGGCAAGCCGCTCTCAGCAGCGATGTGTTGAACGCGCCGCGCCGCAGGCTTCCGCCAAACGCCGCGATGCGCGTCACGCCGCCACGCCCTGCGCCTGCAGCGATGCGTCCACCGCGCGGCTGAGCGCGAGCTCGAGCTTGCCGGCCGCGGCGCGCTCCTGGGCGAGGATGCTCTCGGCCATCTGGATCGTGTGGCCGTCCGCGGCCCGCTCGGCAACGCGCTTGAGCTGCTCGTAGCCGCCGATCTCGAGGTGCTCGAAGGCGAACGCGAAGGCGCACAGCTTGCCGGGCGTGTCCGGCTGCGCGGCGAAGAAGGCACCCCAGTTGAGGGCGCCGAGGCCAAGCGCGGCGTCCTTCAGCGCGTTGGTGCGACCCTCGCGCGCCGTGAGTCGCTCCTCCACGAGGCGCTGGTGCTCGCGCGTCTCCGTGAGGTGCTCCTCGAACAGGTTCACGAGCTCAGGGTCGCCCGCGATCTTCTGGCCCTTCTCGAGCAGCCCGATCGCCTGCGCCTCGATGGCATGCGCGTCCGCAAGGTACTTGTTGAGCTGCTTGTCGATGTCGTCCGGGTCGAGGTCGCGCAGTGACGCCTCCACGGACACGTCGAAGCAGTCCGCGAGGCGCTCCTTCATGGCGATCTCCTGGTCGCGGATCCTTCTCGCGGCCTCCACCGTCTCGGTATCGCCGACCTTCTCGGCAACGTGCATGAGGGCCTCATAGCCCGCCTGCTCGAGCGCCTCGTACGAGTAGGAATGCGCGGTGAGCAAGCCGGGGGTGTCCGGCTTGAGCTTGGCGAACAGCGCGAACCCCACGCCACCCGCGGCCATCACGGTGTTCTTGATCTTGGAGGGGCTCGCGCCGTGCGCCTGGAGCCGCTGCTCCACGAGCCGCTCCTGACCTTCCGTCTCCGCGAGGTGCTGCTTGAAGATCTCCTCGAGCTTCGGATGGCCGGCGATCTTCGGCGCGATCTTGAGCTGCGCGAGCGCCTGCTCCTCGATCGAGTACGCGTCCGTCAGGTACTTGACGAGTTGCTCTTCAGGTGTGTTGCTCGGCATGGACGGTTCCTCCTCGCGGTCAGGTCGCAACCTCGGGGCTACCCGTGGAAGGCGAGCGCTACACGGCGGATGATGGGGGCGAATTCCGGGCGCCATCCCACTTAGGTGTTCCGATGGAACAGCGCGATGGGACAGTCGAGGCAATCCTCAATCGGCTTGCTACTCCAGCGTTCGGGCTGGTGAAGCGCCGCGAGCTGCTGAGAGCCAAGGTCAGCAACGAGGAAATACGTACGCGGCTCCAGACCGGAGCGTTGTTGTGGGAATACCGCGGCATTTACCGCGTGGGCCATCGCGCCGCGAGCACGGAATCGACCTACCTGGCCGCTGTTTGGGCCTGCGGGGATCGTGCGTTCCTGCGCTGTCGCGCCGCCGGGTTCCTAATGGCCGTCCTGAGTGGCCGAATGCCTGCACCGGAAGTGCTCGCACCCACGGACCGCCGCGTGGACGGCGTATCTGTAAAGCGTTACCGCTCGCTGCACCCGGCGGATGTGACCCGCATTCGTGGCATCCCGATTACCACCGTCGAGCGGACGCTTGTGGATCTCGCCGAGGTCCTGCAAGCAGACGAGCTGGCACGCGCGTGCCACGAAGCGAGCGTTCGCTACGGAACGACGCCTGAACACGTGGAGGCTGTGCTGTCGCGGCGGCCGAACTCACCGGGTGCCTCGAAGCTTCGTAGCGTGCTGCGCGGCGACACGGCGGTGCTCCTGAGCAAGCTGGAGGAAGGCTTCCACGACCTTCTGCGAAACGCAGGACTTCCACTCCCACAGACCAACAGACCCGTGGGCGGGTGGCGGGTCGATTGCCACTGGCCCGAGTACGGGCTCGTCGTCGAACTCGACAGCTATCGCTACCACAACACGCGCGAGTCCTGGGAGCGAGACCGCCTGCGCGAGCGGGACGCCCGCGCGCGTGGCAATGAGTTCCGCCGATACTCGTGGGGCGACGTGTTCGAGCGATCCGCGCAGGTGGAAGCCGAACTCCGGCCCCTCCTATCGATGAAGCGTCCCAACTAGCTGTTCCCCTGCAACAGCTACCCGGGATCGCTCGAAGGTCACATCCGCTGGGATCGCTACCTTCACACCGCCTCGTGGATGCGGCCCTTGGCGTCGCCCAGGCGGCCGCCGCCGTGGCCGTTTCGTACCGCCACCACCTCGGCCATGATCGAGAGCGCCGTCTCCTCCGCGCCCAGCGCGCCGATGTCGAGCCCGATCGGGGCGGATACGCGCTCGAGCTGCTGCTCGTCCACGCCGGCCGCCAACAGCCGTTCGCGCCGCTTCGCCTGCGCGCGCCGGCTCCCCATCGCGCCGATGTACGGCGTGTCGGAGTCGAACGCGACCTGCAGTGCCGCGTCATCCAGCTTCGGGTCGTGGTGGAGGATCGCGATGTAGGTGGCGCGGTCGATCCCGCCGAGACGGGCCACGGCCTCCTCCGGCCACGCGGCCACCACCTCCTCCGCCTCGGGGAAGCGCTCCGGGGTGGCAAAGCGAGAGCGAGGGTCGATCACGTACGGCCGCCAGCCGGTCACTCGGGCGGTGCGGCACAGGGCGTTGGCGAAGTCCACCGCGCCGAAGATGAAGATCCGCGGCGAGGGCGCGGTCACGTCCACGAAAAGACCCACACCGTCCACCTCGCGGAACTCGCTCCGCTCGGTGCCCCACATCAGCTCCTCGGAGAAGTCGCGTGCAGCGGAGTCCAGCTCATCGGAGCCGAACGAGCCTTCGAGCGATCCGTCCGCGCGCACCAGGACCCGCGTGCCCACCTCAGGCTCACCCTCATTGCTGACCACGGTGACGAGCGCGGCCCGTTCACCGGCCGCGGCCAGCCGCGCGAACTCGCCCTGCGCGCTCAAGGCTCGTACCTCTCCACGAACACGTCGATCTCGCCGCCGCACGGCAGCCCGACGTCCCACGCGTCCTCGTCGGCGATCCCGAAGTGCAGTAGCCGCGGCTTCGCACCGCCGAGGATCTCCTCCGCCACCTCCACGACAGCGCCCTCGACGCAGCCGCCGGATACGGCGCCCACAACGTCGCCGGTGGAGCTGATTGCCATCTTCGAGCCGGGCGGAAGGGGCGCCGACTTACGTGTGTCGATCACAGTGGCGAGCGCAACAGCGTTGCCGCTCTCGGTCCATTTTTGGGCTTGTGCAAGGACGTCACTCATGTGTCTGATCGTACTGTCGCCGCGTACACTTGTCCCGTGGTGATGCAGCCGAAGCTGGCTCGGCGCGCCGAGGAGCTGATCGCGGAACGGACTCCATTCGTCGTCGCCACCGTCGTCCGCGCGCAGCGGCCGACGAGTGTGCGCCCCGGCGACTCCGGAATCGTGCTCGGCGACGGCACCATCGAGGGCTTCGTGGGCGGAGCATGCGCCGAGACATCCGTCCGGCTTCAGGCACTCCGCGCGCTCGAGACCGGCGAGGCTCTGCTGCTCAGGATCGTGCCGGAGGGCGACGAGGCCGCGGAGAACGAAGGCGCGATCGTCGTGCGCAACCCATGCCTCTCGGGCGGCGCCCTCGAGATCTTCCTCGAGCCGCGGCTGCCGGCGCCGCGCATCGCGATCCTGGGAACAACGCCGATCGGCCAGGCAATCGCCGCCATTGCGCAGCAGCTGGGATACGACGCGGCCATCACAGCCATCACCCCCGCCGACCTCGCCAGCGACTCCGCACTCGTTATTGCCTCACACGGTCACGAGGAACCAGAAGCCATAACCGCCGGCCTGGCCGCAGGCGTTCCCTACATCGGCCTGGTGGCGAGCCGCAGGCGCGGCGCGGCGGTGATCGAGGAGCTCCGCAAGAGCGGAGTCGAGCATCTGGACCGCGTTCGCACGCCAGCCGGCCTCGACATCGGCGCCAGAACCGCGGAGGAGATCGCGCTCTCGATAGTCGCGGAGATCGTCGGCTCGCGGGGCGAGCACGCCACCGCGGAGGCGATAGGCGCCACCGACCCCGTGTGCGGCATGACCGTCGCGGTGTCGGACGCCACCCCGACCGTCGAGCACGAACGCCGCAGCGTCTACTTCTGCTGCGAGAGCTGCCGAAGCGCGTTCATCGAAGCGCCGGAAAGGTATGCCGGAGCCCGCGGATAGCCCGTTCGTAACCGGGCTCGTGCTCGCCGCCGGCGGGTCGAGCCGCCTCGGCCAGCCCAAGCAGCTGCTGCCATACGGCGACGGCACCCTGCTCGAGCACGTGCTGGCCACCGCGCGGGTGTCGCCACTCGACCAGCTCATCGTCGCGCTCGGAGGCAACGCCGAGGACGTGCTCGGCGCCGTTGACCTACGCGGCGCGGAGGTGGCGGTGAACGAGTCCTATGGCGACGGCTGCTCCTCCTCGATCGCCGCCGCGCTTCCGCTCGTTGACCCCGCGGCCGACGTGCTCGTGCTGATGCTCGGCGACCAGCCGGGCGTGACCGCCGCCACGGTTTGCGGCCTCGTGCAGGGGCGTGGCGACGCGCCCGTGGCCGTATGCCGCTACGACGACGGCCGTGGCCACCCCTTCGCCTTCGGCCGCTCGATCTTCGACGACCTCGGCGCGCTGCACGGCGACAAGGCGGTTTGGAAGCTGCTCGAGCAGCGCCCGGAGCTCGTGCGCGAGGTGCGCATGCCAGGGCGCGTGCCTCCCGACGTGGACACGTGGGAGGACTACGAGGCCGTGGTCTCCGCGCAGTAGCGAATCGGACGCTTGCGCACCCTCCGCTCGGGTAGCAGACGCCCATGCTCGAGCGGAACGTGGCGGACGGAATCCATCGCGTCGAGGACGCCTACGTGAATTGGTACCTGGTGGAGGGCGACGACGGCGTCACGATCGTGGACGCCGGGCTGCCCACATCTTGGGCGTCACTCACGGAGGCGCTCGCCGAGCTCGGGCGCAAACCCGCCGACCTGAAGGCGCTCGTCCTCACCCACGCGCACTTCGACCACATCGGCTTCGCCGAGCGGGCGCGACGGGAGCTCGGGGTTGCGGTGTGGGTGCACGAGAACGACGTGCCGCTCACCAAGCAGCCTCGCCAGTACGGGCACGAACGCGCGCGCACGTGGTACTTCCTCACTCAGTTCAAGGCCTTCCCGATCGTGGCCGCGCTCGTGTCGAATCGAGCCTGGTGGCCGCCGCGGATACGCGAGGTGCAGCGCTACGAGAACGGATCGCTGCCCGTGCCCGGGTCACCTCACGTGGTCTTCACGCCGGGCCACACGCTCGGCCACTGCGCGCTCCACTTCCCCGAGCGTGACGCGGTGATCGCCGGCGATGCCGTGGTCACCCTGAATCCGTACACGGGTTCGAAGGGGCCGCAGATCGTGTCGGGGGCCGCGACGGCGGACAGCAAGCGGGCGCTCGACTCGCTCGACGCTCTGGCGGAGACGGGCGCAGGCACGGTGCTCACCGGCCACGGCGAAGCATGGAGGGGCGGCGCGGCGGAGGCCGTTCGGCTTGCCCGGCAAGCCGGCCCCTCCTGACGTCTACCCTCAACTGAGAAGGAGCCTCTTACCGGATTCTTACCGTCTCTTGACGAACGGCTGAGTCCGCACCGTTAAACAAAGCGAAGTGAGATCCCCCAAGCACCTCTGGTCCGGCGACTGGCGCTCGGACGCGGAGATCGCGCGCCAGGAAGCGGCAGAGGCGGCGGCCCGCCATCACGAGGCGCTCCGCCGCGCCGAGCTGGAGCGCGAGGCCGCGGCCGTGACGGAGGTGAAGGAGCGCCGCGGTTTCCGTCTCACGATTGCGAGCGTGGCGCTCGCCGTGACAGCCGTCGCGGGCGCGTTCGTGGCCGGGCTCCTGCTTCACCAGGGCGGCGACAACCCGCCGCCCCTCCCCGCCGTGGCATCGAAGCCGCTTCCCACGAAGGGAAGCCAGTCGCCGGCGGGCGCCGTGTACGCCGCGGCGAGCCCCGCGGTGGTGTCCGTGAAGACGAACCTGGGCTCTGGCACAGGCTTCCTCATCTCCTCCGACGGCAAGCTCGTGACGAACGCTCACGTGGTGGGGAACTCGAGCCGCGTGATCGTCCGCTTCGGGCCGCGCGCCGAGTCGCTGGATGCCGCGGTGATCGGCACCGACGTATCGGACGACCTCGCGGTGCTCAGCATCGATCCGGGCACGATCCCGCGCGCGGTCAAGCCACTCCAGTTCGCGGATTCGCGGACCGTGCGCATCGGCGACCCCGCGGTGGCGATCGGCAACCCGTTCGGCCTCGACCGCACCGCCACCGAAGGGATCATCTCGGCCGTGGGCCGGCACATCCAGGCACCGAACGGCTTCGAGATCGACAACGTGATCCAGACGGACGCCCCGATCAACCCGGGCAACTCCGGCGGCCCGCTGCTCGACAGCTCGGCGCATGTGATCGGCGTGAACTCGCAGATCGCAACCGGCGGCGGCGGCAACGGGAACGTGGGCATCGGCTTCGCGATCCCGTCGAACACGGTGCGCCAGGTGGTGCCGCAACTCGAGCGCCGCCAGGTGGTGAAGCACGCGTATCTCGGACTCTCGAGCGCCCCGTCCGTGAGCACGGCAGGCGGCGCGATAGTCCGGAGCGTCGTGCCGGGCGGACCGGCCGACCGCGCGGGCATCCAGTCCGCCGATCTGATCACGGAAGTGGACGGGCGGCACGTGTTCGACCCATCGGACATCTCCACGGCGATCGCGCAGCGCAGTCCCGGTGACACCATCGGCGTGACGGTGCAGCGCGCCGGCGCGCTCGTCCACCTGCGGGTGAAGCTCGGCCAGCGGCCGCAGCGCACGCCATGAGCTTCGCAGCGCCTCTCGTTCTCATCGCGCTGGTGGCGCTGCCGGTGCTCGCACTGATGTACACGGCAGAGGAACGGCGCAGGCGGGCCGCCGCAGCCGCGTTCGCGGCGCCCGCGCTGCAGCCATCGGTCGCGCCGCGCCGGCCCGGCTGGCGCCGCCACCTGCCGATGCTCGCGATCCTCCTCGCCATCGCCCTGCTGATCGTGGCGGTGGCGAAGCCCCAACACACGGTGGCCGTGCCGGTGGAGCGCGCCTCGATCATGCTCGCCACGGACGTATCGGGCTCCATGACCGCCACCGACGTCAAGCCCAACCGGCTTACGGCCGCGAAGCAGGCCGCGAACCGCTTCGTGAACCAGGTGCCGAGCCGGGTGAACGTGGGAGTGATGGCGTTCAACAACATCGCCACCGTGCTCCAGAGCCCCACGCAGGACCGCCAGGCGGTGAAGCGCGCGATCGCGAACATGGCCTCGAGCGGCGGAACCGCCACCGGGAACGCGATCACCACCGCCTCGAACGTCCTCAACCGCGCGCCGAAGCTGAACGGCAAGCGGCCGCCGGCGGCGATCGTGCTGCTGTCCGACGGCTCGTCCACGAGCGGGCAGAACCCGGTGGCCGCGGCCCAGGCCGCGCGCAGGCTCCACATCCCCATCTACACGGTCGCGCTCGGCACGCCCAATGGCACGATCACGGTGCCGAAGCGCGGCGGCGGCACGGTCGTGCAGCAGGTGCCGCCCGACCCGCAGGCGCTGCAGCAGATCGCACGCGCGTCAGGCGGCGCGAGCTTCACGGCGCAGACCGCGTCCGGACTGAAGCAGGTGTACGAGAAGCTCGGCTCGCAGCTCGGCCACCGCAAGGAGAAGCGCCAGATCACAAACGCCTTCGCCGGGGCGGCGGCTGTTCTGCTGCTCGCCGGCCTCGGCATGTCGCTCGGCTGGTTCGGCCGGCTCATCTGAACTTTCGAGAAAGGAGACACACCGAATGGACATGGACAACCCGAGAGACCGTACCGCCGCGCGTGAGGAGGCGGGCGCCGCGCTCGACGAGGCTCTCCACGAGATCAAGCGGGTGATCGTGGGTCAGGACGCGATGCTCGAGCGCCTGCTCATCGCGCTGATGGCGCGCGGGCACGTGCTGCTCGAGGGCGTGCCCGGGCTCGCCAAGACGCTCACCGTGAAGACGCTCGCCGAGGTGCTCGGCGGCACGTTCCGGCGCATCCAGTTCACGCCCGACCTCGTTCCCGCGGACCTCGTGGGCACGCGCATATACAAGCCCGACAGCGGCAGCTTCGACATCGAGCTCGGTCCCGTGTTCGGCAACTTCCTGCTCGCGGACGAGATCAACCGCGCACCCGCCAAGGTGCAGTCCGCCCTGCTCGAGGTGATGCAGGAGCAGCAGGTGACGATCGGCGGGGAGACGTTCCCCGTGCCGCACCCGTTCCTCGTGCTGGCCACGCAGAACCCGATCGAGGCGGAGGGCACCTACCCGCTGCCCGAGGCGCAGGTGGACCGCTTCCTGATGAAGGTGCTCGTGGACTACCCGAGCACGGGTGAGGAAGCCGCGGTGGTGGGGCGCTCGCTCGACGAGCCCGCCGCCGTGCGCGAGACCCTCTCGCTCGAGGACCTCGAGCGCTTCGCCCGCACGACGCAGAGCGTGCTGGTGGATCGCGAGGTGATCGGTTACGCCGTGGCGCTCGCGGACGCCACCCGCGTGCCATCGCGTTACGGCCTCGAGAAGATCGCCGGCTACATCGAGTACGGCGCCAGCCCGCGCGGGCCGATCGGGCTCGTGAACTCGGGGCGCGCGCTCGCCCTGCTGCGCGGGCGCGGCCACGTGACCATCGGAGACATCCGCGACCTCGCGCCGGACGTGCTCCGCCACCGCCTGGTGCTCTCGTACGACGCGCTCGCCGACGGCGTTACCGCTGACGAGCTGGTGGACCAGGTGCTCGCGGCCGTGACCGAGCCGCCCGCCGACCACGTGCAGCGGACGGTGGCGGCTTGACGCAGCCGCCGCTCGTAGCGCCCGCGGCCCGCCAGGGCCCGGGTCCGATGCCGCAGGGCCTCGTGGAGGCCCTCGACCTGGTGGTGGCTCGCCGCGTGGGCGGCGCGCTGCCGGGCGACAGGCTTGGCTCGGGCGTGGGCGCGGGCACCGAGATCGCGCAGCTGCGCCCGTACGAGGTGGGCGACGACGTTCGCCAGATCGACCCCGCCGCCACCGCGCGCACCGGCGAGCCGCATGTGCGCACCCACGTGCCGGAGCGGACGCTCAGCACCTGGCTCGTGGTGGACGTGTCGCCCTCAATGGCGTTCGGTAGCGCGAGCCGGTTGAAGAGCGACGTTGCCGAGGGCGTGGCGCAGGTGGTGGCGCGGCTCGCGGTACGGCGCGCCGGCCGGGTGGCGCTGATGACCTTCGGCCAGGGCCGGCCGCGGCTCCTCCCCCCGCGCGCCTCTCGCCCGGGAATCGTGTCCGTGATGCGCGCGCTCGGCGAGGGCGTGGTGCCCGACGGCAGCGCGGACCCGAGCGCGATGTCCACCGCGCTCGTTCGCCTCGGCAAGGTGGCGAGGCAGGCGGGGCTCGTGGTGATCATCTCGGACTTCCGCGACCAGGACGACTGGACGCGGCCGCTCGGGGCGCTCAGCGCGCATCACTCGGTGCTTGCGGTGGAGGTGCGCGACCCGCGCGAGGGCGAGCTGCCGGACGCCGGCCACCTCGCGCTCGTGGATCCCGAGACCGGTGAGCTGATCCAGGTGGACACCTCACGCCCGGGCGTGCGGCGCCACTTCGCCGAGCTCGAGGCGGAGGACCGCGCGCGAGTGGCGCGCGAGCTGCGCCGCCTGCAGGTGGAGCACGTGGTGGTGTCCACCGACGGCGACTGGCTGCGCCAGCTCGGCCGGAGGCTGCGTTGAGCTTCGCGAGCCCGATCTGGCTGCTCGCGCTGCTGGCGCTGCCGCTGCTCGTGGCCGCGCAGTACGCGCGTCGGCGGCGCGCGCGGCGCTACGCCGTTCGCTTCACCGCTGTGCGCAACCTCAAGCTGGCGGCGGCCGCCGCCGGGCCGTCCTGGCGCCGGCACGTGCCCGCGGCGCTCGCGCTCGCGGCGCTTGCGTTGCTCTCGCTCGCGCTCGCCAAGCCGCAGCGCACCGTGGCCGTGCCGGTTGGCCGCGCCTCGGTGATGATGGTCACCGACCACTCGCTCTCGATGGAGGCGGACGATGTTCAGCCGGACAGGCTCACCGCGGCGCAGAACGCGGCCCACACCTTCCTCAACAAGCTGCCGAGTCTCGTGAAGGTCGGCGTGGTGGCGTTCTCGGACACGCCAGACACCGTGCAGGCGCCGAG
>DASUWY010000070.1 GCA_036378175.1 Thermoleophilaceae bacterium | reverse complement strand
CGACGAGCGCCTGCGCGTCGAGGTCGGCGACGACGGACCGGGCTTCGTCCCGGCGCCGCGTAGTGCGGACGCGCCGCTCGACTCGCACTGGGGCCTTCACCTAGTAGAGGAGCTTGCGGATCGCTGGGGGGTCGTGGCCGAGCCCGAGACGCTCGTCTGGTTTGAGCTCTACACGTGGCTCTCGCCTGAGGTGGTGCACAGGTCTCAGCCAAGCCACCAGAACGCATCGGCGTGACGGCCGTGTCCGCCCCACTCGCGGGTGGACGGGGCTCGGCTACACCCTGACCATTCTGACTCTAAGGGGTCGGGCAACTGCTAGATTCGGTAGTGCGCTCAGTGAGCCTCCAGCCCTTCTCGCTTTCGGTGCGCTCGCTTCGATCAGAGGGGCAGAGAGGCGGTTGGCAATGGCCACCGCAACGAAAAAGGCTCGAGCCGCTCGCAGGATCTCCGGTGGTGGAGACCGCCCGACCGACTTGGAGTTCCTCGTGTTCGAGGACAACAATGGCGATCACCACTGGGTGATCGTGACCTCGAGCGGTGAGCAACTCGCGCAGTCGCCGCGCTTCGCGTCCTACGAGGATGCCGAAGCCGCCGCTCGCCGGATGCACGACGGGGCCGGCTCGGCTCGGCTCGAGCGTCATGAGGGGGCGGCCCTCCCGGTAGATCTGAACGCTCGTCGCGAGGCGGCGTCCCGCGACGAAGTGGACGCCGAGCGCTGGCTGGACGAGGGAGGCGCCTACAGCGCCGCCGTCGCCGCGGAGCTGCCGCCGCCCCGCTAAGCGCGTGCGGTCAGTGCCCTGTGAGCCAGCCGAAGTCCTGGCCGAGGAGCCCGTGACGAAGGTGGGCGGCAGGAAGATGGTGGCGATTAGGCGCCGCGAGCTTGCCGATTGACGCGTTCGCGGTCATGGCCGAGCATCCCGGCTTCGCCACGGAGGACGAGCACTAGTTCCGCGATGTCTACGACCGCCTTGTCCGAATCAGCGGGATGAGCTCATTGCTGTCGCTTTTGCCGCGTCCAGTGCGCCTAGCTCTGGACCGTCGACTCGCCCTCCGCTAGCGCGCCGGATTGACCGTCGGGCTCGAGAATGAAGACTTCGACCCCGAGATCGGCGTTCGCGTGGTTATCGCTCATGAAGCCGACCACCGGCCGCCCCGTCAGCTCCTCGATCATTGTCGTCGCCGCCGGTCGCATCGCCTCCTGGAACCGCCGCCTCGTGAGCATCACATGCTCGAGGTAGCCGGCGTCCACCAGCGTCTGCTCGCCCCTGGTCAGTGTGTCCCGGAGCATGATCAGGACGTGGTCGCGCCCAACCGTCGTGCGCGCCTTGGTCGGACCTCTGCCCGTGTACTGGCGCAACAGCCGCACCCTCCCGTTCGAGATCGCGACCGACAGCTCACCGCCGCTCGGTCGCCCATCGCCTGTGCTGGACATCGCCAGCCCCTCTCTCGTCATCCTGGTCGTAAAAGAGTCCGCGCGCGCAAGCCAGGAAAACAAGGAACCCGAACGAACGGTGTACATGCAAGCCTACTCCGCCGGCGCGCGCGCAACTTGCGCGCTGACTCGAGGCACGCCGCGGTGCAGTGATGAGCCTTTCCCAAACCCGGACGCACGTATTGGGAGGATGCCTCCGCCAACACGTCGGCATGGGAGGACTCGCGATCCGCGGGCCTTTGCCGAAGGCGCTTCGGCGCTCCAACGCGAGAGTAGTCTCCCGGGCGAGCGATCGAGTTCGCGTCCGGACTCTCTCCGTTCGACGGAGCCGGGGACGCACGGGGAAGCGGTCGCTCCATCTCCGAGGCGGCCACGAGCACGTAGTTCATGCCGGGCACCGCGTACGGTTGATACGTCTCGCCGCCGCTGCGCTGGACTAGACTTGTCGTCAGGTTCGCCGGCCGCGGGTTCTTCTCGTCTCCTTCAGCCCGCCGTCCTCTCTACTTGTCAAGGGGCGCAGGAGAGGAGGCTGGCGATGACCAGTCCCGAGTATCAAGAACCTGAGTCGGGCGCGTGCGCGGCCGCAATTTCGATCGCCATCGCGCAGCTCCTGCGCGACTGCAGTGGCCGCGGGCCGACGCGCGCGCAGACGACGATCGCCAACGACTTCATCGTTTGCATGCTCGCCGACACGCTCAGCAAAAGCGAGTGGAAGCTCGTCGAGCGGGGCGAGGAGCGCGTCGTGCTGAAGCAGCGCGACGCCGTGCAGAGGATCATGCGCGACGACGCGGTCGCGGCCGTGGAGCGCCTGAGCGGACGCACCGTGACCGCGTTCATGAGCAACAACCACATCGACCCTGACTGCGCCGTGGAGATGTTCTTGCTCGCGCCACTCCCGCGCGCCAACGGGTACTGGCACGACGTCGGCGACCAAGCCGCCCATCGCCGAGCCGGCGACCCGCGGCGCTACAAAACCGATGCCACCCGCGAGCCGGGCCAATCGCCTGCCGGTGGCGGACACGCCAGGCCGGAGGCTTCGACGTGAAAAGCCATCAGGAACGGCGAGAGGAGCGTCGGCGAGAGCGCGCGGCGGCGATGGAGCGGCAGGTGCGCAACGGCTCCCTCGTGATCCGGCAGATGACCGACGCGGAACGGCAACGCTATCCGGCCGCCAAGCGCAACGAGACCCGGCGGACTTGAACAACATGCCCCTCGACCCCGCCGCGCGCGAGCGCGCGCTGCGGATCGCGGATCTCGAGGCAGAGGATCGCTACCGTCGCGAGCGCTACGCCCTCTACCGAGCGAAGGTGTATGGCCCGCGCCCCACCAGCGCGGCTCGCCTACTCGAACTGAAGCTCGCCTCCGAACGCGCCGAGGCACGCCTGAGCCGCGCCCGGCGGGAAGTCCGGGGCTCGAGGTGAGCCTGAGCGCCGGCAGGGGAAGCAGGCCGAGAGCCTGGTCACGCGGGCTGTCTATTCGACGAGTGGGGGTTCGAGCAGCGAGGCGTTGATGTGCTCGGACAGCGCCGTGGCCGCGGCGCGCTGAGCGGCCAGGCGCTCTTGCTCGCCACGGGCGCTGAGCAGGGCTGCCTCGTATGCGGTGGAGGCGGCCTCCCACAGATCCCGGATCCGGTCGGTCTCGAGCCGCGCCTTGCGGCGCATCGTCTCGACTGCCGTGGCAATCGTCGCCGCCGATGCGTCGGCGTCGAACGTCTCCGCGACGTCCGTTTCCCGAACGAAGGTAAACGTGTTCCGGGCGGTGAGAACGGGCCGGTGGAGGATGCGCTCGACGCGGGTCGAGGCGTCGTCCAGCACGCTGGTCCTGACGCTGAAGCGGGGGTATGGCTGGATGCTCGCGAGCCAAGCTCGCCTGCGTTCGTCCGCCGCCCGTTCGCGGCGGTCGTCGATCGTGAGGCCGACGTACTCGGCGACGTGCACCCAGCCCCAGTGGGTCGCGGCCAGGGCGATCCCGACGAGCGCGAGCATGGCGGCGACCACGCCGCCCGACCGGAACAGGAGCTCCCAGCCGCCGAACAGCGCCAGGGCCACGCCTCCGATCAGCGTGGCGCCGGTCAGCGCTGATCCTGCCGCGACCAGTCGGTTGTGCTGCATGCTCGTCGTGACGGGCGGCTCCCGAAGCTGCTCGGCGTCGGGGAGGTTGGCGAGATCCTCGTCGAGCAGCCGCGCGTCCGGGTCGATGCCGAGCAGCGCCAGCATTCCTTGCCCGCCGTCACTCATTTGGGCTGACCGTCCCTGAGGCTGCTGGCCTCAGTCGCCGTCGCTGGCCGGCGGGGACGGGCGCCTGGAGGCGCTGGCCACGCCGTTGCCGCCACCTGTTGCCGCGTCCGCCGCGAGGTTGCCGGTAAGCATGCCCGCTTGGACCTGGTCCATCAGCGAGCCGACCGAGGCGGGCGAGTGCGGCAGCAGCAGCGTGGTCATGTTGCCGTGCTCGCCGACCGACCGGATCGTGTCCATGTACTGCGTCAGCGCGACCAGGCCCATCGCCTCCTTGGGGTCGATCGTGCTCTCGTCGGCGATCAAGGCGAGCGAGTCCTTCAGCCCCTGGGCGATCGCCTTGCGCTCCGCGGCGACTCCTTCGCCGTGGAGCCGCATCGCCTCCGACTCCGCCTCCGCCTTCTTGATCCGCAGGGTCTTGTCGCCCTCACCCTGCGCCGTCGCGGCCTCCTGGTTGCGACGCGCCGCGTTGATGTTGTTCATCGCGTCCCTGACACGCTGGTCGGGCTCGATGTTCGTGATCAACGCCTTGATGATCTCGTAGCCATAGTCCGCCATCTGCTTCTGGAGGGTGTCCTGGATGTGCTTGGCGATGGTGTCGGCGTCGGCGTACGCCTCGTCGAGCTCCATCGTCGGGATGTGCGAGCGGACCACGTCGAAGGCGTAGGACTTCATCTGCACCTCGGGATCGTCGAGCTTGTAGAAGGCGTCCTTGACCTTCGAGTCGTCGGCGCTGACCATGTACTGGATCGCGAGCTTGACGACGACGAACACGTTGTCCTGCGTCTTCGTCTCGATGTCCGCGTTCAATTGCTCGACCTGCAGGCTCATGCGCCCGGCCACGCGCTCGACGAACGGCGACTTGCGTTGAAGTCCCGGGCCGGCAACGCGTACGAACTTGCCGAACCGCTCCACGATGGCACGCTCCTGCTGCTCTACGGTGAAAAAGAAGAGAGGCATACGGAGGTCCTTTCAGATGTACGCGCTAGTGGGTGCGTCCGCGCGAATGACGAAGCCAAGGGGAGCGGCGCGACAGGCGGTGGGCCGTTACGACCCGACTGGGTCAGCGCCGGTATTTGGCATACACCGAGCTTAGACCCGTTCAGGAAGAGATCGACGCCGGAACCCTGGATGATGCGAGGTGACCTCGACCGTGGAGCGTGTTGGCCGACCGCGGCGACATTGAGTTCACCTATTCGCTGACGGACCGCGTGATTCGGCTCAGCCTCGGAGAGCTGGCGGATTTCAGTGGAGCCAAGTACGACGGTGACTTCTCGCTCAGCCTCGAGCAGGCGCAGCGGCGCAAGCACGACTACGTGGCCGAGCAGATTGGGATCGGCCCGGGGCGGCGGGTGCTTGACCTGGGCTGTGGCTGGGGGCCGTTGCTTGGCTACATCCGCGAACGCGGCGGGCTGGGTGTCGGGGTGACCTTGTCCTCTGCGCAGTTGGCGGCCTGCCGGCGTCACGGCCTCGATGTGCATCTCCAGGACGCGCGCCAGGTGACGCGCGGGCGCTTCGGCGGCTTCGATGGCGTGGCGAGCCTCGGCGCGTTTGAGCACTTCTGCTCTCCGGAGGACTTCGAGGCCGGCCGTCAGGAGCAGATCTATCGCGGCCTGTTCGTCCGCGTGGCCGAGCTGTTACCTGACGCTGGTCGCTTCTACCTCCAGACGATGGTCTTCGGCCGCAACATGATCCCCCGCGAGCAGATCGATATGCAGGCGCTCCGCGGGCTTCCGCCGCGAAGCTCGGACGCATGGTTGCTCGCGCTCCTAGGTCGCCAGTTCCCTGGATCCTGGCTGCCGTTTGGTAAGGAGCAGGTGACCGCCTGTGCCCAGCCGCGTTTCCGCCTCGTGTCGGCCGTGAGCGGCCGCCTCGACTACATCGAAACGATCCGTGAGTGGAACGCGCGGATCGGGACGCGCAGCCTCAGGAAGACGCTGCTCAAGCTCCGGTTGCTGCCTCGCTGGATGACGAGCGCCGACTTCCGGCTCGCCTTCACCTCGGGCGTGAGCGCCAACATGGTCTGCTTCGAGCGGGAGCTGCTCGACCACTACCGGCTGGTGTTCGAAAAGCGCGGCTCATCCGAGGCCAGCGCCGACGTCGCGTAAGCAGGTGGTGGACATGGTGGAGGCCGATGTTGTCCCTTCAGGGGCGCCGACATCGATCGCTGCTAGTCACGGGTGGAGTCGGGAGGCGCGTCCGCCTCCCCCGACGAGGGCGACCCGCTCGCGTTCGTGAGCGCGTCCGCGCGATCGCCTGCCGCCAGCTTGCGCGCGTCTTTCCTGGCTTGCTTTTCGATTCGGCGCTCGCGGAGCTTCGCTTCGCGGACGCGCTTTGCCGTCGTGGTCTTCTGTTTGCCACTCGAGCCCATGCCTGTCCGTTCTTTGTCGGGGAGAGCCCGGAGGACGTCGTCGATGACGGCCAGGCGGGCCCGAATACGTTGGAGGGCCGCCGAAGCGACCCTCTCAACCGAGCCTGTGGGGTGGCGCTAGAGCGGCTGTACGTTGACGGCCTTCGGGCCCTTGTCGCCGGCCTCCGCGTCGTAGGAGACCTTTGCCCCCTCGCGGAGCGACTTGAAGCCGTCGCCGGCGATGCCGCTGTGATGGACGAAGAGATCCTTGCCGGCATCGTCAGGGGTGACGAAGCCGAAGCCCTTGTCGTCGTTGAACCACTTCACGGTTCCTGTTGCCATGTCTTCCTCCGGTCTATGTGCGGCGTACGCGGAGGATGCTGTTCGAGCAACGACTACGGGCGCTTGCACCACGCGCCGGCGACGAACGCCGGCCTGATGTGATCGACGCTAGCAGCAATCAGCCCTCGCCAGCGGCGCTACTGCTGCGGCCGCGCTCGTCGTTCTCGGCACGGAGCGAGAACGGGCCTGCGTGGACGCCCCGGTAGTTTTCGTCGTCGACCCAGTCGAGCCAGGCTCCGCGTGCTGAGACTTGCTCATTCGCCGCAGACAGCCTGGTGTAGGCGCCGAGCTCCGACGACGTGCCGATGGCGGCCTGGTATAGGGCGCGCGCGCGATCCTGATGCTCCAAGGCCACCTCCAACCGCTGGAGGGCGCTGTCGTGTTCGTTGCCTGTCATCGCTACCAGCTTTCTGTCCCTCTTTGGGCGGATCGCACGTAAGAAGAGGGATGACCGGCGCGCGATGTGATCCAACATCCACGATAGCGAGTTGGGTCGTGATCGTCCGGTTGGTCGAGAATCCCGCGCGATGCT
>DASUWY010000069.1 GCA_036378175.1 Thermoleophilaceae bacterium | reverse complement strand
ACCGAGATCGACTTCCCGGCCGTCATGGGCTCGCGGGAGCGACTGTGGACGATCTACGGCAAGGCCTGGGGCTGGCCGCCGGCGCACATGACCCCGGAGCAGGACCGCGACGACCTCGCCCACCACGAGCGGGAGATCGCCGCGCACGAGACGTTCAACTACGCCGTGCTGGACGGGGCCGAGACCAAGCTGCTCGGGTGCGTCTATATAGACCCGCCGGATTCGCGCTCGCCGGAAGGCTCCGACGCGGTGGTGTCCTGGTGGGTGGTGGACGAGTTCGTGGGGTCGGAGTTGGAGCAGGAGCTCGACTCCTTCGTGCCGCGCTGGCTCGCCGATGTTTGGCAGTTCCGCAACGTGCACTACTTTCCGTAGTCGCCCTACACTCTCCTATCTCCCGGGCGCGTAGCTCAGTGGGAGAGCGCTCGCTTCACACGCGAGAGGTCGCTGGTTCGAAACCAGCCGCGCCCATTTCGAAGCCGCTGCATTTGGCTGTCTTACTCGAGTTGCTCAGCGAGTCCGACGAGGATCCCCTCGGGGCCGCGCACGAAGCAGAGTCGGTATTGATCCTGGTACTGCGCGATTTCGTCGACAAGCTCGGCGCCATGGCTGCGTAGGCGGGCGACGACGTCGTCTATGTCCTCGACGGCGAACATGATGCGGCGTATGCCCAGCGCGTTCGCCGGGGCGTCCGCCGGCTCGGCTCTGACCGCGGGCGGGGTATGGAACCTCGACAGCTCGACCCGGCCGTGGCCATCTGGGGTCCTCATCATGGTGATGTCGGTACGGACGTTGTCGAGCCCGATGACCTTGCCCGCCCAGGCCCCCTCGACGGTCGTCTCGCCCTCCAGTTCCATGCCGAGCTCAGCAAAGAACGCCTTGGCGCCCTCGAGGTCCTCGACGACGATGAGCACGTTGTCCATCCGCCGCAGTGTCATGGCTTCCTTTCGCTTGAGAGCACGATCACGGGTATCTCGCGGGCTGTGCCCGCCTGGTATCCGGGGTGGTGGAAACGGGCCGGGGGCTTGGACGGCATCGGCGTCAGTCGTAGTACCGGCGCACGCTGGAGTCGATGCGTGTGACGTCGGTTCCGTAGATGTGGATCGAGATGGCGACCTGATCGCCCGTGTTGTGGACGCGGTGGATGTCGCCGGGCGGAGCGAAGCCGTTGACGTCGCCCACCAGGCCGTCGCTCGAGCCGATCAGGTTGAGGTCGGCGTCGTAGACGTCCTCGTGCTCGACGCCCTGAATGACACCGAACACGCACCAGGTCGTGTGGTCGTGGATGCGCGTGAACTGGCCCGGGCGCCACACAATTGCCGTGATCGAGAACGAGCCGTCGGGCTCGACGTGAAGCGTGTGGCCGGCGGCGCGATCGGGTGAGCCCAGCCGCTGCTCGGGGGTGAGGACGTCGGGGCGCGGCAAGTGGGCGCGGAGCTGATCGGCGACGAGCTGCGCGGTGTGCGACCAGTCAGCGCGCGCGGCGATCGCAGAGCGGACGCCGGCCGCGAGCTGCTCGAGCCCGGCGCCGGCTGTGGTGAGTGTTGTTGAGGACATGGCCGTCATCTTGGGCCGAAGCGGCGTATCCGTCCAATGCCAGTTCTCAGCGTCACCCATAGATACGATTGATGAATGCTCGACGTGACCCGTTTGCGCGTCCTCGATGCCGTCGCCCGCCACGGCTCGGTGACGGCGGCCGCGCGCGAGCTTGCCTACTCGCAGCCGTCGGTGAGCCATCACCTCTCTCGGCTGGAGGCGGAGACGGGGGCACAGCTGCTGCAGAAGGCCGGCCGCGGCATCCGATTGACGCAGGCGGGACAGCTGCTCGCCGACCGAGCCGCCGAGATCATCGGCCGCCTCGATGCGGCCGACGCCGAGCTGTCCGCCCACGTCGGCCTGACCGCGGGGCGCGTGCGCCTGGCAGGGTTCGCCTCCGCCATCGGATCCCTGGTGCCGCGTGCGGCGGCCATGCTGGCGCGCGACCATCCCGGCCTGGAGATCGGCTCGACCGACACGCATCCCCCCGAAGCGCTCGAACTCCTACGGACGGGCAAGGTCGAGGTGGCGATCATCTTCCGGTACGACGAGTCAGAACAGGAGCCGTCCGGCATCCGCCTGCGCCACCTGCTCGACGATCCGATGTACCTGCTCTCCCATCGCCGCACCCGCGGGCTGGCCAGCCTCAACGAGGCGACCTGGATCGCCGGCTGCGAGCGCTGCCGCGGTCACCTGCTCGCCCTCTGCGACGACGCCGGCTTCGAACCGCGCATCGGCTACGAATCCGACGACATGGTCCTCATCCAAGCTCTGGTCGCCGCAGGCCTCTGCGTGGCGACCCTTCCCGGCCTTGCCTTGCGCGCGCATCACGCGGACGGTGTCGTGGCCCGCAAGCTCCCACGTCTGCCCCGACGTGTGTACGCCGCGACCTACGGGGACCCGCCCGACCCGCCGGCGGTCGCCGCGCTCGTAGACGCCCTCGCCGAGGCGGCCGCCGCGACATAGAGCCGGCCTTTGCGCGCCGATCTGCTCGTCAGTGCCGCAGATCGCCTGGTCCGCCTCGGCGACGAGCACCGCGCCACGCCGACTTGCAGGCAAATCATTCACGGATAGCTGCAGAGCCCGTGGCTCCCGTCCACCTCGTACCAGGCCGGGCGTTGGTTCGGCTGCAGCGCGACCTTGACCTTCATCGCCATGTAGGTGCGCGGGCCGTTCGGGCGGCACCTGCCGATGCCGTGCAGCCGCAGGTCGGCGCGAAGGGTCTTGCGGTAGTAGACGCCGCCCTCGCCGTAGTGCGGCGCCGCGTAGCGTCCCACGCCCCACGCCCGCTCGCGCCCCCAGTTGTGCCAGCGGATGTGCGTGATCAGGACAGACGGGTCGCCACCCACCACGAGCTTGTCCGGGTGCGGCGTGCCAAATCCGCGCCCGCCCCACTGGATGAAGTTCTTCGACCCCAGTACGACGGGACCGTTCGGCGCGCGGGCTGGACCTCTCTTTGGCTCCGGGCGATCGGCTGCGCCACCGCATCCGGCCAGGAAGAGGCACAGCAGCGAGATGAGGGCAACAACGCGCATCGGCGCCCGACATTAGCCGGGTAACGTACGCGAGGTGACCTCCGCCAACCGGAGGACCGGCCGTGCTCAACGCTGATCCGCCCTTCCGCGCAGTGCGCCGGCGCGAGGGCTATCTGGCGCTCGAGGACATGGGCCTCATCGGCGATGGGACGACCTCGGCGCTTGTGGGGCTCGACGGCAGCGTGGTTTGGATGTGCCTTCCGCGCTTTGACTCCTCGCCCCTCTTCTGCGGCCTTCTCGATCACGAGAAGGGAGGCCGTTTCACCGTCTCTCCGGACGAGGTGATCGAAGCTCGCCAGCGCTATGAGCCGCAGACAGCCATTCTCGTCACCGAGCTGCGGGGCCCCACCGGCGTGCTGGCGGTGACCGACGCGCTGGCGCTGCGTCCGGGCACCGATCTGAGCGACGACGCCCCGGCCGGGCGCCATGAGCTGATCCGCTCGGCCGTGGTGCTCGACGGCTCGGTGCGAGTGCGGGTGGAGATCGAGCCGCGGGGCGGCGCCTCAGCCCAGCCGGCCGCGGGCGGCATGTCCGTGGAGCCACGCGGGCGGCATGACCTCGACCTGCACGTTCGCTGCAACCGCCCGCTCGACTCGCTTAGCAGCATCCACGAACTCGAGGCCGGCGAGCGCCTCGACGTCGCGCTGTCCTGGAGCGGCGCCCACCGTCACCACCGCTTCACCGAGGACGAGCTGCTTGCCTCGACCGCTCGCTCGTGGCGGCGGTGGATGGAGGGCTTCCACTATGACGGGCCGGAGGCCGCCCTCGCGCGCCGCTCCGCGATCACGCTCAAGTTGTGCGACCACTGGAGCAACGGCGCCCTGGTGGCGGCACCCACCTCCTCGCTGCCCGCACCGATCGGCGGGGTGCGCAACTGGGACTACCGGTACACCTGGATCCGCGACGCCTCGTTCTCGGTGTACGCGTTGCGCCGCATCGGCTTTGAGGAGGAGGCCGAGGCTTTCCTCGGCTGGGTGCTCGACACCTTCGAGCACGGCAGCGCGCCGAAGATCATGTACGACGTGGGCGGCGGCCCGGTGCCCGACGAGCGCGTTGACGGCGCGCTGGAGGGCTACCGGCGCTCGGCTCCGGTGCGCTGGGGCAACGGCGCGGCCGACCAGCGGCAGCACGACGTGTACGGCGAGATACTCGACTGCGCCTACCAGTGGGTCCGCGGCGGCGGGCAGCTCGACGAGCATCTGTGGGCGCGGCTCGCCTCCCTGACGGACCTCGCCGCGGACGCCTGGCGCGATCCCGATCAGGGCATCTGGGAGGTGCGGAGCGAGGGCCGCGTGTTCACCTACTCGGCAGCGCTCTGCCACGTGGCGCTGGACCGCGCCGCGCGGCTGGCCGATCAGCTCGACCTTCCGGGCCCGGTGTCGAGATGGCGGAGCGCCGCCGACGAGCTGCGCGAGATCGTGCTGGGCTCCTGGGACGAGGACGCTCAGACGCTGAGCGAGCACCTCGACGGGGGCGGCAGTCTCGATGCCAGCCTGCTGGCGCTGCCGCTGCGCCGCGTGGTGCCCGCCGACCACCCTCGCATGGTGGCCACGACGAAGGCGGTGGCCGAGCGCCTCTCAGCCGGAGACGGCCTGCTGTACCGCTACCTCCACGAGGACTCCCCCGACGGGATCCCCGGCGACGAAGGCGCGTTCCTCCTGTGCAGCTTCTGGCTGGTGGAGAACCTGGTGCGCCAGGGCCAGCTCGAGAAAGCGTGCGAGCTCTATGCGTCGTTGTGCGCCCGGGCGAGCACGGTCGGGCTGCTGCCCGAGCAGATCGATCCCACCACGGGAGGGTTCTACGGCAACTTCCCGCAGGCGTTCAGTCACATCGGAGTGATCGCCGCCGGGATCAGGCTCGCGCGAGGGCACTGACGTGATCGATCGACTCGTCGTATTCGGCGGGACCGGCGACCTGATGGGCCGCTACCTGCTTCCGGCACTCGCCGCCCTGAGAGCGGGCGGGCATCTCTCCGACGGGTTCCAGCTCGTGGGCGCGAGCCGGGAGGGGATGGACGACGAGCGGTACCGAAGCTGGGCGTCAGACTGGCTGGCACGCCAGGCTCCCGAGATCGACTCCGCCGCGAAGGAGACGCTTGTGAAGTCGGCGAGCTACAGGCAGCTCGACCTGACCGACCCCGCCAATGTGGCGGCGTGCCTGGCAGGCGAGGGACCGGTGGCCGCGTACCTCGCGCTGCCGCCGGCCGTGTTCCCCATGGCGGTGTCGGCGCTCAAGCAGGCTGGACTTCCCCTCGAGAGTCAGGTGGTGCTCGAGAAGCCCTTCGGCGAGGACCTCGAAAGCGCGCAGGCGCTCAACCGCCTGCTCGCCGAGCTGGTGGACGAGCGCCACGTGTTCCGCGTGGACCACTTCCTCGCCATGACCACCGTGCAGAACGTGCTCGGAACCCGCCTCGCCAACCGGGTGCTCGAGCCGCTCTGGAACAGCGCGCACATCGAAGAGGTCGAGATCATCTGGGAGGAGACGCTGGCGCTCGAGGGAAGGGCGGGCTACTACGACGGGGTGGGGGCGCTGAAGGACATGGTCCAGAACCATCTCTTCCAGCTCCTCTGCCTGGTGGCGATGGAGCCGCCGATAAGCCTCGGGGAACGAGATCTGCGCGACCGCAAGGTCGACGTGCTGCGCTCAGTCCGCCCGCTCGAGGAAGCCGATGTGGCCACCCACACTCGCCGCGCTCGGTACCGGGCAGGACGAATACGTGACAGAGATGTGCCCGCCTACGTCGACGAAGACGGGGTGACGCCCAGTCGCGGCACCGAGACCTTCGCCGAGGTGGTGCTCGAGCTCGACAGCTGGCGCTGGTCGGGCACCCGCTTCCGCATACGCACCGGCAAGGCGATGGGAGAGAACCGCATGGAGGTGGTCGTGAACTTCCGGCCTGCGCCGGCGCTTCCCTTTGCGGGCTCGGTACCCAACCGGCTGCGCTTCGGGCTGCTGCCGGAAGGCCTCAACTTCGAGCTCACCGGAATCGGGCCGAGCGGGGAACTGAGCCTCGTGCCGCTGACGCTCAGCGCGGAGATGGAACCGCCCGAGCTGCCCGCATACGGGCGGATCCTGCTCGACGTGCTGCACGGCAACAGCGCCCTGTCGATTCGTGCCGACGAGGCGGAGCACGCATGGGAGATCCTCACCCCCGTCCTCGAGGGCTGGTCGCGCAACGTGGCGCCGCTCGAGGAGTACGACGCCGGGTCAGACGGGCCCGCCTCGACGCTAGAGCGCCGGCGTTGAAGGTCGGGTCGGGCGAGTGCCTTGACGATACCCGTCGCATCCGTTATAAGTCCATTTATCTAGTCATCTAGAGAAAGCGGATAAGTGATCGAGTTCCATCTGGAAACGCGGTCGGGGATCCCCACCTATCTCCAGCTCGTCCAGCAGGTGCGCCAAGCGGTGCGGCTCGGCATCCTCCGACCCGGCGATCAGCTGCCCACCGTGAAGGAGGTGGTGAGCAGCCTCGCCATCAACCCGAACACGGTGCTGAGGGCTTACCGCGAGCTCGACCTCGAGGGGCTCGTGGAGGCCCGCCGCGGGGTCGGCACGTTCATCGCGGAGGACGTCGCGCCACTGCCGCCCGATGACGTGAAGGTGCTGCGCAAGGAGCTCGAGCGCTGGGTGTCCCGGGCGCGTGCCGCCGGTCTGGATGACGAGAACCTGGCGGCGCTGTTCGCGGACACGGTTCGTCCGCCGGCCGTTACGAGGGTCGCATGACCGACATGGCGGCGGTTCAGACGAGAGAGCTCGGCAAGCGCTACGGGTCGAAGTGGGCGCTCCGCGAGTGCACGCTCGACATCCCAGCGGGTTCGGTAACTGCGCTGGTCGGTCCGAACGGTGCGGGCAAGACCACCCTGCTCCAGCTCGCGATCGGCCTGACGAAGCCCACGGCGGGGGAGGTGCTCGTCCTCGGTCGCTCGCCCCGCGACGAGGCGGATCCTGTGCTCCCCCGCGTGGGCTTCGTCGCGCAGGATCATCCGCTCCATCGCGGCTTCAGCGTGGCCGAGACCCTCAGGCTCGGGCGCGAGCTCAACCCAACATGGGACCAGGACTACGCCCTCCAGCGCATCGAGCGGCTGGCACTCCCGCTTGGGCAGAAGGTGGGGGAGCTCTCGGGCGGCCAGCAGGCCCAGGTGGCGCTCACGCTCGCACTCGCCAAGCGCCCGGAGCTGCTCCTATTGGACGAGCCAGTGGCCGCGCTCGATCCGCTCGCCCGGCGCGAGTTCCTCAACGCCCTGATGGAGGTTGTGAGCGAGAGGGAGCTGACGGTGGTGCTGTCCTCCCACATCGTCACCGACCTCGAGCGGGTCTGCGACCACATCGTGATCCTCTCGCAGGGGCGCACACAGCTGGTCGCCTCAATCGACGACGTGGTGGCGAGCCATCGCCTGCTCACCGGCCCGCGCACCGATCCGGACACGGTCGCGCGCGTGCATCAGGTGATCCGCGAGAGTCACACCGAGCGGCAGACCACGCTGCTCGTCCGCGCGAATGGGCACGTGTACGACTCCTGCTGGCAGATCCACGAGGTGGACCTCGAGGAGATCGTGCTCGCCTATCTCGGCTACGGGGGCATCGGTCCCGGCCGGCGAAACGACGTGCGAGAGGCGGTGATGGGATGACCTGGGTGGCGTGGCGCCTTCAGCGCACGGAGACGCTGATCATGGCCGGGGTGCTCGCCCTGCTCATGGCATTGCTGATCCCCAGCGGGATCCAGATGGCGTCGGCATACCACCACGATGGGGTGGCGGCTTGCATCGGGGCGGCCAAGTCGTCGCCGGCGTGCGGAAACGTCCTCGGGAACTTCTTGTCCCGCTTCGAGCCGATCAGGAATGCGACCATCTGGCTGACTCTGCTCCCAGGTCTCATCGGCGTGAGCTTTGCCGCGCCGCTCGTCCTCGACCTCGAGCACGGCACCCACCGGCTCGCCTGGACCCAGAGCATCACTCGCCGCCGCTGGCTCGCCGGGAAGATCGGCGTGGCGGTGGTTGCGGCACTGCTTTCAACGCTCGCGCTCGCCCTGCTCCTCATCTGGTGGCGCACCCCGTTCCGCGACATAAACGGACGGATCGACCCGTCCGAATACGACGCGGAGGGGATCGTCGCCTACGGCTACACGCTGTTCGCGCTGGGCCTCGCGATGGCCATCGGCGTGCTCTGGCGCCGCGCGGTGCCGGCGGTGGTGGTGGCGTTCCTCGGCTACTTCGGCCTTCGCATCTTCGTGGACGCCTGGCTGCGGGAGCGTCTCATCAGCCCGGTGAGCACCACCTGGAGCAACAGCACCAGGGGGCCCAACCTTCAGAATGCCTGGGTGCTCAGCCAGACCCCGAGCGACAGGTTCGGTAACGCCATCGCGGTCAGGCCCGAGCCGTGCGGGCCGGGCATCCTGAAACCGGGCGGCCCGCATGTCGCGTGTTTCTCCACGCACGGCGCGAGCTACTCGCACGCCGTGTATCACCCTGCGAGCCACTTCTGGCCCCTTCAGAGCGTTGAGACGGCGATGTTCGGCGGCGCCGCGCTCCTGCTGATGGCGTTCGCGGCCTGGTGGACGCACGAGCGCGTGGCATGACCGCCGCCTAACCGATCCGGGCGCTGCCGATCGCGAGCGGGCGCACCACTCGCGGCATTCCCCTCCACTTGCGCCGGTCGAGCTCGGCCAGGTGCATGCCGCTCTCGCCGAGCAGGTCGAGGGTGTTGCGGTTGCAGCGGCAGCCGGAAGCGAAGGCCGCCCACGGGCGCTCGAGGCGATCCTGCCAGCGCCCCCAGCGTTCCACGTCCGAGCGAAGGTGCTCTATGAACAGCAACGCGCCGTCCGGCTTCAGCACGCGCCGGATTTCCGCGAGCGCCTGGTCGGGCTCTGGAACGGTGCAGAGCACGAGCGTGGACACCACCGTGTCGAACGCGTTGTCGGGGAACGGCAGACGCTCCGCGGGCGCCACGACCACGCGCGGCTTCCCGTCATGCCTGGCAGCTCGGCGCTCGAGGCGGCGGGCCATGCTCGCCACCGGCTCGGTTAGAACGAGCTCGTCGATTCCGGGCGGATAGTGGCGCACGTTGAGCCCGGTGCCGGCCCCGATCTCGAGAACGCGTCCGCGTGCCGAAGCGAGCAGGTCACGGCGCCGCTGCGCCATGCCGCCGCGCTCGGCGAGCCAGAGAAATGGGTCGTAGATGCGAGCGCTGAAGCGCTCGTAGAGAGATGTGGGTCGTTCGGTTGTCATGACGCGATTAGAACGCCCGGCCCCCTCCGGCGGCTTCGCTCGATCGGGCCATCCGCGATGACCCGATCCGGCCATCTTCAGAGCAGGCCGCGCCTGGCCGCAGTGGCCACGGCGGCGGCGCGCGACGGCTCGCGCAGCTTGGCTCGCACGTTGGCCACGTGGCGGTGAACGGTGTGCGGGCTCACCACCAGACGTTCCGCGATCTCGCCGTCGCTCAGCCCGCGCGCCACGAGACGGAGCACCTCCACCTCGCGGTCTGTGAGGACGGCCGCGCCGTCGTCGTCCGGCTGGGGCTCGCGCAGGGAAGCGGGGTGGCCATCGAGGAACTCGCCAACCGCCGCGACAACCGCGGCAGCGTCGCCCCGCCACGGCAGGTGCTGGCTGCCGGCGAGGGTGAACAGGCGCGCGCCGGGCACCGCCGCGGCCAGCTCGCGGCCGAGGCCATAGGCGATCGCGCGGTCATCCCGGCGGTGCAGCACGAGCGTCGGAGCCTGCACTCGCGACAGCTCGTCCCGGACGTCCACCGAGTAGACGAAGGCGAGATGCTCCGCGGCCACATCGGACGGGGCCGCCTCTCGCTGGAAGCGTGCGAACGCCTCGAGCTCCTCCGCGGTGGCCTCGGGAAGGAATACGTCCGCGAGCAGGCGCGAGCCCAGACCCCAGTGGGCGCGAACGGCGCCGAGGATCGAGTCGCGCACCTTGGCGGGCGTGATCTCGGCTCCGGATGCGTAGCCGCCCACGAGCACGAGCGCCTCCACGCGCTCCGGCCGGCGCGCCGCAAGAGCGGCCGCCACACATGCTCCGCTCGAGATCCCCAGCAGCGCCGCGCGTGGCACATCGCTTTCGTCGAGCACCGCCTCGAGCGTGGCGAGCTCGGCATCGAGGGAGGCTGGGTGCGCACCGGTGCGGTCCGAGAGACCGGTGCCGAGCGGGTCGTAGCGGATGACCGTTCGGCTCCCGGCCAGCGCCTCCACGAAGGCGCGGAAGTCGGGACGCTCCCAGTCGAGCTCGATGTGGCTGATCCACCAGGGAGCGAGCACCAGCGGCGGCCCCTCACCCACCGTCGCGCAGGCCAGCCGTCCGCCCGGCACCTGACAGAAGCGGACGTCCTGTCGCATGGAGCGAGTCTAAGTCCGGCGCCGCCGTCTGGCCGGGGCGAGTGCGGCGAGCCGGGTGTGGACGGCGCGCCGCGCGCGCTCCAGTGCGCCCGGATCCCCGCTGGCGACGAACTGCATGTTGCCGAGCACCATGAAGCTGTTGAGCTCGAAGGCGATCTGCTGCGGGTCGGCCTTCGGATCGAGCTCGCGCGCCGCCTGGGCCGTCGCCACCTCCCCGGCGAGCAGCCCGAGCCAGCGCTGGCTGAACGCCATGGCCCCGTCGCGGGCCGGGCCTGGACGCGCGTCCAGCTCGCCCATCGCTGAGATGAAGAAGCAGCCGCCCGGGAAGACGCCGTCCTCGACGTGTGCGAGGAACCGCTCGACGTAGGCGCGGAGCCGCGACACGCCGGGCGCCGCCCCGCGCGCGGGCTCGATCACCTCTTCCTCGAAGATCCCCGTGGCGGTCTCGATCGTGGCGAGCTGCAGCTCCTCCTTGGAGCGGAAGTGCGCAAACAGCCCGCTCTTGCTCATGCCCACGGCGTCCGCGAGGTGGGCGAGCGACAGCCCGTCGAGCCCTTCAACGGTCGCGAGCCGCGCGGCCTCGCGCAGGATCGCCTCTCGACTGCGTTGCCCGTCCGAGCGCTGGCGGCGGAGTGTGACATTGGGCACCATTCCCTTGCAAGTTAGCACGATCGGTCGTACTCTCGCGGCCAAGAACGACCGATCGTGCTAACTAGCTAGGAGTTACCGCCATGGCCACCACGCACTCGAACACCCGCCCGGTAGGACCGATCGGGAGGCTGGGCCGCTGGACCGCAACGCACTTCCGTGCCGTCGTGGCGGCCTGGATCGTGGTGGCGGTGGCACTGGGGGTCTTCGCCCCGCGTGCGGAGAAGGCGCTATCCGGCGCGGGCTGGGAGGCCACAGGCTCCGAGTCGGTTCAGGCACGCCAGCTCATGGACAGGAACTTCGGCGGGCTTGGAACCTACGGCCCCCTGGTGGTGGTCCACGCGCGGGACAGGACGGTGTCCGACCCCGCTTTCCAGCACGTGCTCCGGGCGGTGGAGGCCAGGCTGAGCAGCGCCCCGGCGGTGACGAGCGTGATGCCGCCGGCTCTCTACCGCCACACCGCCGTGATCCAGGCGGGTGCGGCACGCGGGCCGGACGAGATGGTGCGCGCGGCCGGCGAGTTGAAGGGGCCGCTCGCGAAGCTCAGCGCCGACGGGGTGAGTGTGAACCTCACCGGCGTGGCCGGCATGTGGTCCGACTTCAACGATGCGAACAAGTCCGCGATGCTGAAGTCCGAGCTGCTCTCCTGGCCGGTCACGCTCGCGATCCTCGTACTCGCGTTCGGATCGCTTGTGGCCGCCGGGCTGCCCCTGATGCTGACGATCGCCGGACTGGTGGCCGCCGCGGGGTCGCTCTGGATCGGCACCCACATCGCCGGCATCTCGATCTGGGCCATGAACTTCGCGCTGATGTTCGCGCTGGCGCTGGGAATCGACTACGCGCTCTTCATCGTCTACCGCTTCCGCGGCGCGTTCTTCGGCTCGAGGCTGTCTCCCGCGGAGGCGGCCGCCGTGACGATGGACACCGCGGGCAAGGCCGTGCTCTTCTCGGGCGTGACCGTGCTGATCTCGCTGAGCGCGGTGATGCTCGTGCCCAGTCCGGCGTTCCGATCCACCAGCCTGGGAATCATCCTCGCCGTCGTCTTCGTGCTGGCCGCTTCGCTCACGCTCCTGCCGGCTGTGCTGGCGAAGCTGGGCCCGCGGCTCGACAGGTTCGCTCTCCGGCCGGGCCGCTCCGGCGAGCACCGCTCGCCACGGTCCGCGGCCTGGGCCGAGCGTCTCTGGCGCCGGCCGATCCCCTACGGCGGCGCCGCGGTCGCGCTGCTCGTGGCGCTCGCGCTGCCGGTGCTCTCCCTCAAGACGGGGATGCCGTCGATCAAGGTCGTGCCCTCGGGCGACAACTCGCGTGCGGGCTATCAGGCCATCCAGAAGGCGCTCGGCCCGGGTTCCACCGGTCCGCTCGAGATCGTCGCTCCGCGAGCCGAAGCCGCGCGGGCCGCGGACAGCGCGCGGCGGGACCCGGGCATCGCGCGGGTGATGCCGGCTCAGCCGGGCGGCGACGGCCTCGCGCTCATACGGGCGATTCCCACCACCGACCCGTCCGCCGCGGCGACCGGCCGAACCATCGACCGCCTCCGCGCCGTGCTCCCGCCGCTCGCCGTCGTGGGTGGCTCCGCGGCGGAGGCCCACGACCTCAAGGCGGCACTGTCGGGCAAGACGCCGCTCGTGATCGGGGTGGTGCTCGGCCTCAGCTTCCTGCTGCTGATGCTCGCGCTCCAGGCGCCGGTTATCGCCGCGCTTGGCGTCCTGACCAACCTGCTGGCCACCGCGGCGGCCTTTGGGATCGCGAAGTGGATCTTCCAGGACGGTGTCGGCCACGCGCTGCTCGGCTTCGAGTCACAGGGCTTCCTGGACGCGTGGGCGCCGGTGTTCTTCTTCGCGATGATCTTCGCGATCTCCATGGACTACACCGTGTTCCTGCTCGCCTCGGCCAAGGAGCGCTGGGAGCATTCGGGCGGCAACGCCAGGGAGGCGATGGTGGGCGGCATGGCCCAGTCCGGACGCGTGATCTTCGCGGCGGGCGCCGTGATGGTGGCGGTGTTCTTCACGTTCGCGCTGAGCGGTCCGCTACCGCCGAAGGAGATGGGAGTGATCCTCGGCGTGGCCGTGCTGCTCGACGCGGGACTCGTACGGCTGCTGCTTCTGCCCGTGCTGCTGCGGCTGCTCGGCAGGTGGGCGTGGTTCATGCCGCGGCCGCTCGGGCGGCTGCTGCCGAAGGTGCGCTTCGGCCACGCGTGAGCTAGTGACTGGGCGCCAGCGAGCTCTCGGCCAGCTCGGCGTAGATGCTGCGCGTCTCGCGGGCCACCGCGGCCCAGTCGAACTGGAGGATGTGCTCGCGGGCTTCTGCCACCAGGCGCTCGCGGGCAGCGTCCTCGCTGAGCACGTCCTCGAGGATCGAGCCGAGCGACGCGGCGTCGCGCGAGCGGAAGCGGCGGCCCACGCGGCCATCGCCGGGAACCACCTCGCGCAGCCCGCCGGTGTCGGCCACGATGCAGAGGCAGCCCGAGGCCATCGCCTCGAGGGCCACGAGGCCGAACGGCTCGTAGATCGAGGGCACGATGCAGAGGTCGGCCACGCGGTAGAGCGAGTGCAGCATGTCGTCGCCCACCCAGCCGAGGAAGGTGCCGTGCTTCATCAGCCGCAGGCGGCGCGCCTGGCTCTTCAGCTCCGCCTCCGCGGTGCCCGTGCCGGCGACCACGAAGCGAACGTCGCCGAAGCGCCGGATCACCTTCGCGAGCGCGTCGAGCGCGACGTGGAAGCCCTTCTCGTACACGAGGCGCCCCACCAGAAGCACGAGCCGCTCGTCGGGCTTCGCGTACTTCGCCCGCAACGCGGGCAGGTCGGCCTCCACGTACTCGAGGTCGTGCGGGTCGATGCCGTTTGGCACCACGGAGATCTTTGACGGTCGCACCCCGAAGATGCTGGCCACGTGACCGCGCATGTAGTGCGAGCAGGTGATCACGCGGTCGGCCGCGCGCACCATGTGCCGCTCCACCGCGTGGATGTGCGACTGCGGGTGCTTGTTCACCCAGCCCTGGTGCCGGCCGTACTCCGTGGCGTGCACCGTGACGAGCCAGGGGCAGCCCAGTTCGCGCGCAAGCGGCTCGGCGGCGCCCGCCACGAGCCAGTCATGCGAGTGCACGAGGTCGAAGTCGAACCGCTCGCACAGCTCGGCGCCGAGGGCGCGCATGTCGCGGTTCATGTCGTCCACCCAGCGGACGAACTCGTTCACGTCCTTGGGGTAAGACGGTTCACGCACCCGGTGCACGATCACGCCGTGGCGATCCTCCTCGGCGGGCAGCCTCCCACCGCCGCGCGTGAGCACGTGCACCTCCACCCCGCCGCTCACGAGTTGCTCGGACAGCTTGCGCACGTGACGCGCCAAGCCGCCCTCCACGATCGGCGGGTACTCCCACGAAATGAGGAGGATCCGGAGGCTCACCCGCCCGGCAGCCTACAGAGCGGCGCCGCTCAGCGAACCAGCACGGCGACGCCGTACTCGTCCAGCCGGACCAGATCGCGCCACGCGCCAACGGCCTTCGGCAGCACGGCGCCTTCGCGCACCGACACCGCCACGAGCACCTCGCCGCCGCGGACGTACGCGCACACGTTCTCGCCCGCGTCATACGGCTCATACGAACCCGCGAACGGCTCGGGATTCTCCCCTCTGAGCTGCAGCAACCGCCAGGTGAGCCACAGCTTGCGTGGGGTCCGATCGTGGTTGATCGAGGCGAGCAGCGAACGGCGGCGCTCGAAGTCCACCGGCCGCCGGTTGTCCGGGTCCACCAGAGCGCGGTACGCCAGCTCGTCGCCCTGGTAGATGTCGGGCACGCCGGGCGCCGTGAGCTTGAGAGCGAGCTGGCCTAGCGCCGCGCGCTCGCCGGCGGCGGCCACGCGCTCTACGAACGGCTCGAAGTCGTCGAGGAAGCGCCTGTCCGAGTAGAGGCCGCGCACGAACGCCTTCACGGCCTCCTCGTGCTCGACGTTCGGCTCGATCCAGCTGGAGGTGCGCTTGGCCTCGCGCAGCGCCTTCTCCATGTACGCCTCCACGCGCTCCACCTCGATCGGCCAGGCGCCCACCAGCGTCTGGAACACCACGTACGCCTCCACCGGATCCGGCACGCCGCCGAGCGCGAGCCAGCGCTCCACATGCTCGCGCCACTCGTCCGGCATCGACGCCAGCACGCCGATCCGCGCGCGAACGTCGCCCGAGCGCTTGGCGTCGTGCGTCTGAGTGGTGAGCAGGTTGAGCGGGAAGCGCTCCGCGCGCTCGAGGTTGCCCTGGTGGAAGCGCTCCGCCGACACCCCGAAGCGCGACGGGTCGCCGCCCACCTCGTTGAGCGTCAACAGCCGCGCGTAGCGGTAGAACGCCGTGTCCTCCACGCCCTTGGCCATCACCGCGGGCGTGGTCTGCTGGAAGCGGGTGACGAAGCCGGCGGGGCCGGGGTCCTCGAGGAGCAGCAGGCGCTCGATCCATGGCTCCATCCGCGCCGCCCGTATCGCCTCCCTGTCCTGCTCGTCCACCGCGCCGGACGAAGGATCCACGTACGTGCGGTACACCGGCAGGGAGGAGACCGCACGGGTGAGCGCTTCAACGTCCGCGCCATCGCCGAGCTCGCGCCCGAGGCGCTCCACGTCCAGCGCGAACACGCTGGATGCCTGCTCCAGCTTGGCCTCGTACGCCCACGCGCCGAACGGCCTCGTGTCGCCCGCCACCTCGTGCCACAGCGAGGTGAGCGGAGCCTCGCCGGCCGGATCCACGAACAACGCCGCCACGTCGTTCAGGAACTCGTATCCCACGGTGCCGGACACCGGCCAGTCGCGCAGGCGCTCGCCCGGGTCGAGGATCTTCTCCACCCACACCCGCCGAGCGTCGAGCCGCGAGAGATACTCGGCCGGGTTGGCCAGCCCATCCGGATGGTCCACCCGCAGCCCGTCCACCACGCCCTCGCGCACGAGCGAAAGCGCCAGCCGGTGCGTTTCCTCGAACACCTCCGGGTCCTCCTGCCGCACCCCGGCGAGATGGTCGATGTCGAAGAAGCGGCGGTGCCGCCCGGTGGCCGGATCGATGTCGAAGAACTTCGAGCGCAGCGAATCGTCGGCCCAGTAGCGGTTGGCCTCGTCCGCCGCCATGTGGTTGGGCACGAGATCGAGCACGATGCCGAGCCCCGCCGCGCGCGCCTCATCCGCGAGGGCGCGGAACTCCTCCTCGCCGCCGAGCGCGGACGAGATCCGCCCCGGGTCGACCACGTCGTAGCCGTGAGTGGAGCCCGGCCGCGCCTCGAACGACGGCGGCAGGTAGATGTGCGAGACGCCGAGCGATGCCAGGTACGGCACGAGCGAACGGGCGGCCGCGAAGCCGAAGTCGCCGCTCAGCTGAAGCCGGTAGGTGGCGCGCAGCTCGCTCAAGTGGCCCGCTTGAGCACGAGCACCGAGCGCGCCATGAGCGACACCTCGCTACGTGCGGCGTGACGCGAGCTGCCGGCCTCAGCCCCCGGGTCGGCCGTGGACAGCTCGAGCAGCCACCAGGCCCCGAAGCGCCGCGGCGGCAGGGTGAACACGCGGTCCTCGGCACCGGCGTTGAACAGCAGCAGGAACGAGTCGTCCTCGATCTCCTCGCCGCCCGGCCCGCGCTCCACGATCTCGCGCCCGTTCAGGAACACGCCCACCACGCGCTCGTCGGACTGCCAGTCGCGCTGGGTCATGCGCCGCCC
Organism: Thermoleophilaceae bacterium; assembly: GCA_036378175.1. Classification (GTDB taxonomy): domain Bacteria; phylum Actinomycetota; class Thermoleophilia; order Solirubrobacterales; family Thermoleophilaceae; genus JAICJR01. Next base: position 7,938 of record DASUWY010000069.1, on the reverse strand, counting down.
GTCAGCGCGCAGCCAGCGGATGTCCGGAAGCCCCGAGCCCTTGATCTCAGCGCCGGCCAGGAAGCGGTCGCGCCTGAACACGGGATGCTGGCGCCGCAGCCTGATCAGCCGCTGCGTGAACTCGTACAGCTCGCGAGGGTCCTCGCCGCCCTCCCAGGCGTACCAGGAGATCTCGTTGTCCTGGCACCACGCGTTGTTGTTGCCATCCTGCGTGCGCCCGCGCTCGTCGCCGCCGAGCAGCATCGGCGCGCCCTGCGACACGAACAGCGTGGTGAGGAAGTTGCGCTGCTGGCGCCGCCGCAGGGCGAGGATCTCCGGATCGTCCGTCGGCCCCTCGGCGCCGCAGTTCCACGAGCGGTTGTCGTCCGTGCCGTCCGCCCCACCCTCCTGGTTGGCCTCGTTGTGCTTGTCGTTGTAGGACACGAGGTCGGCGAGCGTGAACCCGTCGTGCGCGGTGATGAAGTTGATCGAGGCGACCGGGTGGCGGCCGTCGTCGCCATAGAGGTCCGACGACCCGCTCAACCGCGACGCGAACTCGCCGAGCGTCGCATCGCCGCGCCAGAAGTCGCGCATCGTGTCCCTATAGATGCCGTTCCACTCGGACCACAGCACCGGGAAGTTGCCCACCTGGTAGCCGCCCGGCCCAACGTCCCACGGCTCGGCGATCAGCTTGACCTGCGAGAGCACCGGGTCCTGGTGGATCGTGTCGAAGAAGGCGGACAGGCGATCCACGTCGTAGAACTCGCGCGCGAGCGCCGACGCGAGGTCGAAGCGGAAGCCGTCCACATGGCACTCGGTGACCCAGTAGCGGAGCGAGTCCATGATCAGCCGCAGCACGCTCGGCTGCACCGGGTTGAGCGAGTTGCCCGTGCCGGTGAAGTCCATGTAGAAGCGCGGGTCGTCGGGCATCAGGCGGTAGTAGGCGCGGTTGTCGATGCCCTTGAACGAGAGCATCGGGCCGAGGTGGTTGCCCTCGGCCGTGTGGTTGTAAACCACGTCGAGGATCACCTCGATGCCCGCGCGGTGGAGCGCCTTGACCATGCCCTTGAACTCGCGCACCTGCTCGCCGCAACGGCCGGTGGCGGCGTACTCGGAGTGCGGGGCGAAGTAGCCGATCGTGCTGTAGCCCCAGTAGTTGCGGAGCCCGCGCTCGATGAGGAACGACTCGTCCGAGATGTGGTGGACGGGCAGCAGCTCGACGGCCGTCACCCCGAGCGCCTGGAGGTAGGCGATCGCCTCCTCCGACGCGAGCCCCGCGTAGGTGCCGCGCAGGTCCTCGCGGATCTCCGGGTGGCGCATCGTGAAGCCCTTCACGTGCGTCTCGTAGATCACGGACTCGGCGAACGGCACGCGTGGCGGAGCGTCGTCCTCCCACCAGAACTGCGGGTCGATCACCACGCACTTGGGCATCGACGGCGCGCTGTCCTCGTCGTCCGGCTCGAGGTCGGCATCCTCGTCCCCTGTGGCCACGTACGGCAGCACCGTGCCCTCTTCGCCCCCAAACCGGACGGTGCCCTCGATCGCCTTGGCGTACGGATCGATCAGCAGCTTGCAGCTGTTGAAGCGCAAGCCCTCGTGCGGGTTGTACGGGCCGTGCACCCGGTAGCCGTAGCGCTGCCCCGGCCCCACCCCAGGCAGGTAGCAGTGCCAGTTGAGCGCGGTGCGCTCGGTCATCTCGATGCGCGTCTCCTCGCCGTTCTCGTCGAACAGGCAGAGCTCGACGCCTTCGGCGTCCTCGGAGAAGAGCGAGAAGTTGGTGCCGTTCCCATCCCACTCCGCGCCGAGCGGGAAGGGCCTCCCCGGCCAGACGTGCGTCACGCCACCAGAGCCCCCGCGAACGCCGGCAGCTCCACATGCCCGTCGCTCACCCGCGTGTCGCCGTGCGTGGCGAGCTCGACGTCCGTGCCACCACAGGGCACGCCCGCCGGGGCGCCGGCGAAGTTGCATACGAGCTCGAACTCTCCGCGCCGCACCCGCAGCCAGCGTGCGTCCTCCTCGAAGGCGATCTCGTCCGCGTCGCCCGCGGGCAGCCGCCGCCGGGCCGCCAGCAGCTCGCGATAGAGGCGCGCCAGCTCCGGATCCTCCTCGCGCGTGAGCTTCGAGCGCTCAAACGTGTCCGGCGACTGCGGGTCCGGGATCTCCTCCTCCTGGAACTCGGTGAACGCCGCGAACTCCCGCCGCCGCCCGTCGCGCGTGGCCTCGGCGATCTTCTTGTCGATGTGGTCGGAGAAGAACTGGAACGGCGCGTCCTCGCCGTACTCCTCGCCCATGAACAGCATCGGCACAAAGGGCGCGAGCAGCGTGCAGAAGGCCGCCAGCGGGCGGGCCTCGGGCGGCAGCCGGTCGCCGAAGGCGCGGTTGCCCACCTGGTCGTGGTTCTGGCAGAACACCACGAAGCGCTTGGGCGGCACGTCGTCGGCCGGCGCGCCGAAGCGCCGGTGCCGGAACTCGGAGTAGTCCCCGTCGTGCACGTGTGGCCGGTGGAACGCCTTGGCCAGCTGCCCGACGCGGCCGAACTCCGCGTAATAGCCCTCGCGCTCGCCGGTGAGGAGCGTGCGCAGGGAGTGGTGGAAGTCGTCCGCCCACGCGCCGTCACAGCCGTAGCCGCCCCGGTCGCGCGGACGCATCACGCGCGCGTCGTTGAGCCCGCTCTCCGCGATCACGAGCGCGTCAGGCCGGACCTCGTGCACGCGACGCGCGAGGGCCGCCACGATGTGCTCCGCGCTCGAGTCCACGATCGCGTGGATCGCGTCGAGCCGCAGCCCGTCGATGCCGAAGTCGCGCACCCACTGCACCGCGCTCTGCAGCACCCACTCGCGCACCGGGTCGCACAGCTCGTCGTCGTAGTTGATCGCGCGGCCCCAGGCGGTCTCGTACTTGTCCGTGAAGTAGGGGCCGAAGCTCTCGAGCGCTTTCACGCCCGAGGCGCCCACGTGGTTGTACACGACGTCGAGAATCACCGCGAGACCTGCCTCATGCGCGGCCTCGATTAAACGCGCGAGCCCGGCCGGACCGCCGTACGACGATTGCGCGGCGGACAGATAGACGCCGTCGTAGCCCCACCCGCGGGCGCCCGGGAACTCCGCCACGGGCATGATCTCGATCGCCGTCACGCCCATCTCGGCGAGCTGCCGCAGATGCTCAATCGCGGCCTCGAAGGTGCCCTCGGCCGTGAACGTGCCCACGTGCAGCTCGTAGAGCACGAGCTCCTCGAGCGGGACGGGATGCGCGCTCGCGGCGGCCGGAGGCTCGAGCACGCGGGAGGGCCCGCGCAGGCCCTCCGGCTGCCAGCGGCTGCACGGATCCGGGATCCGCCGCCCGTTCACCACGTAGCGGTAATCGCTGCCGGGACCAGCATCCACCACCGCCTCGTACACGCCGTGGCCCGCGCCCTCAAGCTCGATGTCCGCCGGCCCGACGCGCAGCGCGAGGGTTTCCGCATGCGGCGCCCAGACGCGGAACTCGGTGGAGCCGTCGGCTCGCGGGAGGGCGCCGAGCGGGCGCTCCCAGGGATACCGGGCTGCCGCGTTCGGAGCGCTGGCTTCGCCGGCCAGCTCAGTCCTCATCCGGAACCAGCCACACGGCTGCGAGCGGCGGCAGCGTGATCTCGGCCGAGAACGGCTGGTTGTGCCACGGGATCGGCTCGGGCTCGATCGCCCCCAGGTTGCCCACGTCGCTGCCGCCGTAGTAGGTGGAGTCCGTGTTCACGGCCTCCTTCCAGCGGCACGGCCTCGGGAGCCCGAGGCGATAGCCATGGCGCGGCAGCGGCGAGAGGTTGGTGGCGAACACCAGCACGCGCTCGCCGTCGCGCGACGCGCGCGCGAACGCCATCACGTTGTTGTCGGCGTCGTTGGGCTCGAGCCACCAGAAGCCGGCCGGCTCCGAGTCCACCTGCCACAGCGCGGGCTCTTCCTTGTAGAGGCGGTTGAGGTCGCGCACCAGCGACTGGATCCCAGCGTGCTCCGGGGTCTCCAGCAGGTGCCAGTCGAGCGAGCGCTCGTGGCTCCACTCGGCCTCCTGTGCGAACTCGCTGCCCATGAAGAGCAGCTTCTTGCCCGGGTGCGCCCACATGTACGCGTAGAGCGCGCGCAGGTTGGCGAGCTTCTGCCAGCGATCGCCGGCCATCTTGCCGTAGAGCGAGCCCTTGCCGTGCACCACCTCGTCGTGAGACAGCGGCAGGATGAAGTTCTCGCTGAACGCGTACATCAGGCTGAAGGTGAGCTCGTGATGGTGGTAGCGGCGGTAGATCGGGTCCTGCTGGAAGTAGCTGAGGGTGTCGTGCATCCAGCCCATGTTCCACTTGAAGCCGAAACCGAGGCCGCCGAGGTACGTGGGGCGCGACACGCCAGGCCACGCCGTTGACTCCTCCGCGGCGGTGACGATGCCCGGCACCTCGCCGTAGGCCACCTCGTTCATCTCCTTGAGGAACTCCACAGCGTCGAGGTCCTCGCGCCCGCCGAACTCGTTGGGCACCCACTCGCCCTCGCGCCGCGAGTAGTCGAGGTAGAGCATCGAGGCCACCGCGTCCACGCGTATGCCGTCGGCGTGGTACTCGCGCAGCCAGAACAGCGCGTTGGCGGTGAGGAAGTTCCGCACCTCGTGGCGCCCGTAGTTGAACACGAGCGTGCCCCAGTCCGGGTGCGCGCCGCGGCGCGGATCCGCATGCTCGTACAGCGCCGTGCCGTCGAAGCGCGCGAGCGCGAAGTCGTCGCGCGGGAAGTGGGCCGGCACCCAGTCGAGGATCACGCCGAGCCCGTTCGAGTGCAGCCGGTCCACGAACTCGCGCAGGTCGTCGGGCGAGCCCCACTGCGCCGCGGGCGCGTAGTAGCCCGTCACCTGGTAGCCCCACGAGCCGGAGAACGGGTGCGCCATCACGGGCAGCAGCTCCACGTGCGTGAAGCCGAGGTCGCGCACGTACGCCGACAGCTCGTCAGCGAGCTCGAGGTAGTTGAGCGAGCGGTTGTCCTCGAGCCGGTTGAGGCGCCACGACCCGAGGTGCACCTCGTATATCGACATCGGCCGCGCGAGCGGCTGCTCCGCCGCACGCCGCTCGAGCCATGCCTCGTCCCGCCACTCGTGGCGCGGCCGGTGCACCACCGACGCCGTGCGCGGTGGCGGCTCAGCCTGCTGGGCGTACGGGTCCGCTTTCACCCGCAGCTCGCCGTCCGCCGTGAGGATCTCGAACTTGTAGCGCGTGCCAGGCTCCACGCCAGGCACGAACAGCTCCCATACGCCTCCCGCGCCGAGCGAGCGCATGGCGTTCAGACGCCCGTCCCACGAGTTGAAGTCGCCCACCACGCTCACCGCGCGCGCGGCCGGGGCCCACACGGCGAATGCGGTGCCCTCCACGCCCTCGAGCTCCATGGAATGGGCGCCGAGCACGTCGTAGAGCCGCTCGTGCCTGCCCTCTCCGAACAGGTGGAGGTCCAGCTCGCCGATCGTGGGCGGGAACGAGTAGGGATCGTCCATGGTGAACGTGCCGCCGTCCCCATAATCCACCTCGAGGCTGTACCGCAGCGGCAGGTCCGCGTCCTGGACCGTGCCCTCGAACACCCCGCCCGCGTGTATCTCCTCGAGCTCCACCTCGCTGCCGTCCGGCAGCTGCGCGGTGATCGCGCATGCCGCCGGGCGGTACGCGCGCAGCACCACGCCGCCGTCCTCGCGGTGGGCGCCGAGCACCCCGTGCGGGTTCGAGTGCTCCCTCTTGACGAGGGCGTCGAGCTCTGAAGTGGCCACAGTCATTCCGTCTCCAACAGTCTCCGAATACCCGCGACGGGAATCGCTACCCAATCCGGCCGGTTATCGAGCTCGTAGCGCAGCTCGTACACCGCCTTCTCCAGCTCGAACACGGAAAGCAGGTGCTCCACCGCGGTCTCGCCGGCCGGCAGGAGGCTCGACTCCACAGTGGAGAGGTAGTGCTCGAGAAAGGTCTCTCGCGCACGCTGCTCGAAGTCCGGCGGCGCGGGGTGCCCGCGCAGGATCTCCGCGGCCGAGGACACGTACGCGAACGAGCGCAGCATGCCCGCCACGTCGCGCAGCGGCGAGCGCTTCTGCCGCCGCTCGGGCAGCGGCCTTGCGGGCTCACCCTCGAAGTCGAGGATCACCCAGCCGCGCGGCGTGTAGAGGGTCTGCCCCAGGTGATAGTCGCCATGCGTGCGGATCACGCGGCCGCCCACGCCGAGCTGGGCGAGGGTGGACAGCCGCTCGCGCACGTCCTGTCCCGAGCCGGCGATCTCAGCCACACGCTCGTCGTCCGGTAGGCGGGTGAACACGCGCTCGATGTCCTCGTCCACCGTGGCCGTGAGGAGCGAAAGCGCCTCCTGGCTCGGTTCCTCCGGCGCGAACGCCGGGTCCGTGTTGTCGCTGGCCAGCACGTTGTGCATCCGCGCGGTGGCGTCGCCCAGCGCCGCGAGCCGCTCGAGGAAGCTCTGCGGCTCGGAGGTGATCTCCTCCAGCGCGAGCTCCCAGCCACCCACGCCGTCGGGGAAGAAGCGCTGCACGATGCCGAGCGTGGCGGTGATCGAGCGGCCCTCGTAGTCGTACGCGCCGTACAGCGGCGCGATGTTGGGGAAGCCGCGCGCCGTTAGGAAGCCGAGCAGCTCGAGCTCCGGGTTGGTGCCCGCCTCGACCTTCCGGAACACCTTCATCACGAGCTCCTCGGCGAAGACGAGCGAGGAGTTCGACTGCTCCACCCCCATCGGCCGCACCGTGATGTCGGGCGGCAGGTCGAGCACGCCGTCCGCGCGCTGGAAGCAGAAGCGGCCGTCCTCGGTCCCGATCGTGTCCTGGGCATTCACACGTGCGAGCAGCTCGCGCCCGCACACGGGATCGATGAGGCCGTCGCAGATCGTCCACTCGTCGGTACGCGCGATCACCGGCTGCGACGCGCCGCCGCCCGCGGGCCGGACGGCCAGCGGGAGCTGGTAGAGCTCGTGCGTGCCGGTGGAGAAGCGCGTCTGCAGCAGGGCGAGCACGAGCAGCGGCGGCTCGTCGCGCAGCACCACCGTCTCCACCAGATCGACGCCCGTGACGGTGCGCGACTTCGACGCATACCAGCGCTGGTTCTCCACCCACTCGCGGAGCGCCTCAACGTCGAAGAACGAGAGGTCTCCGGCCTCGATGCTGCGAGCGAGATCAGGCACCCTGCTGCTCCAGTTCTTCCTCCTCGACCAGCTCGAACCAGTAGAACCCACGAGGCGCCAAGGTGAGGAGATAGGGGAGCTCCCCGATCCTCGGGAACCGTGAGCGCCCGAATAGCTCTACCGGATAACGCCCCTCGAAGGCGGACAGGTCGAGCTCCACGGCCTGCGCGGAGCGCGCCACGTTGTGGACGCACAGCACGATGTCGTCCTCGAAGCGGCGCACGTGCGCGAAGATGCGCGGGTTGGAAGGCGTGAGCGGCTCGTAGCTGCCGAAGCCGAACACCGGGTGCTCCTTGCGCAGTGCGATGAAGCGCCTGAGCCAGCGCAGGAGCGAGGTGGCCGTGCGCAGCTGCGCCTCGATGTTCACCGCCTGGAAGCCGTACACGGGGTCCATCAGCGGCGGTGCGTAGAGCTGCGCGAAGTCGGCGCGGGAGAAGCCGCCGTTGCGGTCTCCCGTCCACTGCATCGGCGTGCGCACGCCGTCGCGATCGCCGAGGAACACGTTGTCTCCCATCGCGATCTCGTCGCCGTAGTAGAGGACCGGCGAGCCGGGCAGCGAGAACATGATCGCGTGCATCAGCTCGATCTCGTCCCGCCCGCCGTCGAGCAGCGGGGCGAGCCGCCGGCGGATGCCCACGTTGATCTTCATCCGCGGGTCCTTGGCGTACTCCGCGTACATGTAGTCGCGTTCCTCGTCGGTGACCATCTCGAGCGTGAGCTCGTCGTGGTTGCGGAGGAAGAGCCCCCACTGGCAGTTGTCCGGGATATGCGGAGTCTGCGCGAGGATCTCGTACAT